>JBJELO010000300.1:0-69846 GCA_051879195.1 Lachnospiraceae bacterium | reverse complement strand
CCATAAGCCGTTTCTGGCCTGCAGGCAGCTCCAGATCCTTTTTATCTCCCGATGCGTAGGCGTTTCCGGTGTCTCCTTCTTCGCCTTCCAGCGTTTCATCCAGGCCCAGGCAGAGAATAATCACATCACTGCATTCTGCCACAGCCAGTGCTTCACTGATCCGGTCATCATTATCGGCCAGTTTCTCCACCCTGTCATCAAAAAGATGGCAGCCCTGTGAATAAAGTACCCGCATCTCCTCTCCCGCATAATCCTGAATCCCTTCCAGTGCAGTAATATATCGGGAAGCGGTTCCATGATAATTACCGTCCAGAGATCTGCGGCTGTCCGCATTGGGACCAATGACGCCGATCACCGTTCCTGACTGCTTTTTCAGAGGAAGAATTCCGTTGTTTTTCAGAAGAACCATGCCTTCCTCGGCTGCCTTCCGGGCAATCTGCAGATGTTCAGGAGATTCCACACTGCTGTAGGAAATGGCGTCGTACTCTGTTTCCTCAAACATACCCAGCAGATAGCGGGTGGTAAACAGGCGGACAGCAGCTTCTTTCAGTGTTTCTTTCTTCACAAGATGCCTGTTCAGCGCTTCTTTCAGGCACAGATAGGTACAGCCGCAGTTCAGGTCGCAGCCCGCATTAAGTGCCATGGCGGAAGATTCCACTCCGTTTTTTGTGACTCCATGATGTTCATGGAAATCACGGATTGCCCAGCAGTCGGAAACGTAATGTCCCTGAAATCCCCATTTACCGCGCAGGATCCGGTTCATCAGTTCTTCACTTGCACAGCAGGGTTCATCATTGGTCCGGTTATAGGCTCCCATGACAGCTTCCACATCGGCTTCCTTTACACAGGCCTCAAAAGCGGGAAGATACGTTTCATACATATCTTTTTTCGTCGCTTTTGCGTTGAAGGAATGGCGCAGCGCCTCCGGTCCCGAATGAACAGCAAAATGCTTGGCACATGCCGCCGTTTTCAGATGTTCTCCGTCTCCCTGCATGCCTTTGATGTAGGGAACAGCCAGCCTTGATGTTAAAAACGGATCTTCTCCGTAGGTTTCATGTCCTCTGCCCCAACGGGGATCACGGAAAATATTCACATTGGGGGACCAGAGGGTCAACCCTTTGTAAATGTCCCGATCTCCGTATTTTACCGAAGCATTGTATTTTGCCCGTGCCTCATCTGCGATTACGGTACCGGTCTCCAGCATGAGTTCTTCATCCCATGCTGCAGCCAGTCCGATTGCCTGAGGAAATACCGTTGCGGTTCCTGCTCTTGCGACTCCGTGAAGACCTTCGTTCCACCAGTTGTATGCCGGTATCCCCAGTCTCTCAATTGCCGGAGCATCAAATCGAAGCTGGCTTGCCATCTCATCGACTGTCATCCGGCTGACCAGTTCTTCTGCTTTTTGTCTTGCTTTTTCTCTGTCTCTCATTCCGACCTCCATAAATCGCAGCCTGTATTTCTGATGCAGATCCTGCTTACAGAAGCTACGAAACTTTAATGACTCCTTTTACGATATCCGCTTTGTTTTTCACGCAGGAGTCCAGCGCATTCTGGATATCATCCAGCTCAAAATAATCCGTTACAATATCTTTGATCGGAATCTTTCCGGAAGCAACCGCTTCAATCGCCATGGGGTAAATGTTGCGGTAGCGGAATACGGTCTTAAAAGTCAGTTCCTTATCAAGCGCCGTACCGATGGGCAGGGTCATCTCTCCGGAAGCACTGTAGCCTACAAATACGATGGTTCCGCCTTTTTTTGCACCGCGGATCAGCTGGGATGCCGTAATCTGTGATCCAGCTGTTTCAATTCCCAGATCAAAGCCTTTGCCGCCTGTTAATTCCATAATTCTTGCAACCGTATCCTCGTCTTTTCCGTTGATCACGGCAGTTGCTCCCAGCTCCAGTGCTTTCTGAAGCCGTTTTTCCATAATATCAACCACGATTACGTTAGAAACGCCCATGGCTTTTAAGGACAGCAGGGTTACGAGACCGATGCAGCCGGCTCCCGTTACAACAGCTGTCTGACCCAGATGCGCACCGCCCTGTCTCGCCGCATGCATGCCCACTGCCAGAGGCTCGATGAGAGCACCTTCCAGTGTACTTACATTGTCGGGAAGCTTGAAGCAGAGACCGGCTTCATGAGCCACATATTCCTGAAATACACCGTCTACCGGAGGTGTTGCAAAGAATACCACATCGTTGCAGAGATTGTATTTTCCTTCTTTGCAGGAATCGCAGGTGCCGCAGGTCTTTCCGGGTTCCATGGCAACACGGTCGCCGGGCTTCAGATTTTTTACATTTGCGCCCACTTCCACTACGGTACCGCCTGCTTCATGACCCAGCACAAACGGTGTCTTCACGATAAAATCACCGATTCTTCCCGATTCATAGTAATGCAGGTCGGAGCCGCAGATCCCTACGTACTCGATCTTTACCAGTACCTCGTCATCCTTCGGTACCGGAACCTCTCTTTCCTGTAATTCCACTTTCATTAAATCCGTCATGACTGCTGTTTTCATTTTCATATTCAAATACCTCTTTCAAATCCCGTTTTCTATTTGATTCCGTATTGATACACATTTACTTTCTGCCGGTCCCAGATAGGATTTTCTTACCGGCAGGTCTGCAGGGCGAAATACCAGCCGCTCCAGCACCAGCCCCGCTTCCTGGGCAAAAACAGAAACCTGGTTCACACCTTTTTTCAGACTGACAGATACTCTGCCTGTGTGCTCCTGATTCAGTACCGCTTCTTCCCAGTCCATACAGCCCGGCTCGCCGCCTTTGTAGCCTTCACCGGTGATGGTTGCCCGCTTGATCTTCCCGCTTCCGTCAAGGACGGCAAGATGCAGTTTCTTACCGTAAATCAAAGGATTGGCCGGCGATGTATGGAGTTCCAGCACATAGTCCCCTGATTTCTCCGCCCATATCTGGTAAACCAGGGCAGGAGCCTGTTCAATGCGGTTAAAAGAAGCCGTAACAGGGAAAACCTTCATGCCGCTGCCGTATTTGCCGAAATTCTCAAGCGGTTCAAATCCGGCTGCTTCTTCGTGGTAAGTACCCTTCCTCGTTTTCATATAATGAACGGCATCGATTACGATTTCTCCGTTTTCCGGGAGATACGTTCCCTCCGGAATCCGACTTCTGTCTTTATTCATAGCTTTCACACAGACCGGAACAAATTCCGTTTCCGTGCAGATTCTGAAATTGCATTCCATTTCCTGATCCTGGGGCAGCTGATCCTTCCGGACTGTCAGAACGACCTCATCCTGAAGGGCGGTTTCACCGGATACAGCGGAGAATTCCAGCCAGTCACAGGCACCGTCGATTTTCCATTTTACGGTTCCCTGACCGCCGTTTGCAATCTCCAGTATCACGTCTGATGCGTCGGAATCCCGGAAATCGTACACAGGAAGCGCTTTGGGGAAATACTGATTGGTGTAATGCTTCTCCTCATCTGCCCGGGAAACCACCAGTCTCGGTTTCTTTGGCAGACGGACAAGATGCCTTACGGGATAGCGCCAGTCTTCATCATTCCAGTTGGTAAATCCGATATGGGACGCCTGTTCCATGCCGTTCCATTTACCGCCGGCAAAAGCAGCCATTTCCCCGGCCAGTTCTTCATCTCTTCGAACACATGCTTCCATTCTGTCACCCATCAGATTGGCAATAGCCTTGCCCTGTGCGGCATACAGATGATTGAAGCCGGAATACAGATGCATCTTCATCAGGTTGAAAGAAGCTGCTGCCGGGAAATAGATCATGCTGAAGTAGGTGTCTTCCATCCCTTTTTCCCGAAATTTTTCCCGCAGTTTTTCATTTTCCTGTTCCAGACTGCTGCACAGCTCAAGCATACGGCGGCCTTCCAGATAATGGGCCGGATGATAGATCCTATCGTTTAAAGATTCCGGCCGGCGAAGTCCGTTCAGGCGGAGATATCCATCCAGAACCCGCTTCACAGCGGCACATTCCTGCTGAGTGATGCGGTCTCCGAACAGCCGGTTCAGCCACAGATCGGTGAATCTGCCGCACTGATTGGGTGCAGTACTTCCCCAGGTATCAAAATCATATGCCAGCTCCATAAAATAGCTGAGCGGATATTCCTGGAACTTCAGATCGCCCACATTAACGATCCACAGCTCGCGGATACCGTATTCGTAGGCCTGTGTCATCTGTTCCCAGATTTTTGTTAATGGTGTGGAGGCAACCCATTCATAGGAAATCGGATCGCCGTGGTAATCGAGATGGTAGTACATACCGAATCCGCCTTTATGTCCCCGCTCGGAATCCTTTGGAAGAGCCCGCATGTTTCCGAAGTTGTCCTCACAGAGAAGCAGGGTCACATCCTCCAGCTCCTCAAATCCGCGAAGACCTGCCGTTTCTCCGTCTCCGAAATAGTAATCCTCCACTTCCTTGTATACCGCAAACAGCTGCGGTACTTTCTGCCCGCCGGCTTCCAGATGTTTCTCAATAAGCCGGCGCTGATTGGTGATGATTTCCTTCAGAACCCGTACATTTTCCGCGATAGCCGCATCGTCGCCCAGCATCTTGCTGTCGCGCTCGCCGCGCATACCGATGGTGGGAAATACGTTGTGCCCAACGCTCCGTTTCAGACCGTCCTCCCAGTAATTCAGAAGACCTTCTTTGTTGGACAGGTAACTCCACTCTGTCCCGTATGGGGTATCGTCTCCCTTTACCAGGTCCCATTCCTCGCTGGAACGCATACACGGTTCATGGTGTGACATGCCGATGTAGATTCCGTATTCATCGGCCAGCTCCATGGAAGCCATGCCCGGACCGTCCAGCAGAAAAGAGGAAGTCCACATGGCCGGCCAGATGTAATTGCCTTTCATGCGCAGAAGATATTCAAACACATGGTCATACATCTCAGCAGTAAAGCCGCCGAAATGGGAAAATGTCCAGTTTCCGAAGCAGGGCCATTCATCGTTGATGAAAAAGCCCCGATATTTCACAGAAGGTTCCCGGGAAATCCCGTTTTTCACAACAATCTGTTTATCGCCGGGTTTTCCGGTACCGGCCTCTTCCTCATCTGTCAGGAGCAGGACCCGGTCATAAGAAGGGCAGCTGCTGTCTCCCCAGAACGTAAACGGGGTGATTCCGAGCAGCTCGGAAAGGTGAAATAAACCGTATATCGTTCCCAGCCTGTCGCTTCCGTAGATGACCAGACCTGCCCCGGCCTCAGGGAGAAGCCGGTCCAGCAGATAAAACCCGTAGGACTCACGGCGGCCGTGAATTTTCTTAAGGAACGGGTAATTCTCCGCCAGCAGATTCGCAGTTTCCCCGCCTGCCGTCACGGCAATTACCGCCTGTTCATAGGCAATCCGTTCCCTGTGTACTTCGGGAAGTACCCCTGCTGCAGACTGCACATCTTTTGCCACTTTTCCTGCAATTCTGTAAACGCCTGCCGCATCCTGATCGGGAATGATAAAACAACATTCTTTTTCCTTTGAAAATTCAATACCTGCCATAAGTCCTCCTAAACATTTATTAATTTATTTTAAAAGATCCTTTGTATCCTGGTAGATTTCGTTTGCCAGCTGGATGTAGTCGGAGCAGCCTTTGTTTTCACATTCTTTTACATAGGTCTCCCAGTCAGCATCGGATGTAATATCACGTTTTCCGGAAATGAATTCCAGTGCTGCCGTATTGACATAGTCCATCAGAGATACTTTGATCAGATTCAGTTCCTCTTTCTGCATTTCATCTGCAAGAATGGGAGGTTTCAGACGGATGTTTTCTTTATTGGAATCTACTCTTTCGTTCCATTCCTTCTCACCCTCTGAGAACTTGGAATACTGCAGAGTCTTGTTTCCGCCGTATGCAAATACGCCGTTGCCGAAGCCGAAGTCCACGTTCAGCTGTTTTTCTGCGCCGGGGTTGATACCGTTGTAGTAGATATCGGAATTCAGAGTGATTTCGCCTGCATCGTTCTTTGTATAGGTTTCTCCTTCAACGCCCCACAGACATAAGGTCTGTCCTTCATCAGAATACCACAGCCAGTCGATGAAACGAAGCATTTTAATCAGGCCTTCTTCACCCAGATCATCCAGTGCGTTCTTGGTGATCATGATACCGTTTTCAAGACGTCCTGATGCGGAAGAAACCTTCAGCTGTCCGGCAGGGCCTGCGGGAGGTGTCAGGAAGTATAATTCCGCATCCTTATCCTGCATTTTGCCGTTCTGGATGTCTGCAAGCTGCTGATAGTTTACATTGAGCACATAGGACTCGCCGCGGTAGAATTTTGCCTGAGCCTGTGAGCTGTCCTGTGTAAATGTTTCGGGATCCAGGATACCGTCCTTATACATCTTGTTGAACATGGTCAGGTATTCTCTGTATTCATCGGTTGTATCTGCAAAGTAGAATTCTTCTTTGTCAAAGTCAAATTTGGTACCGTCTTTCAGACCCCAGTCACCGCCGTCGGAAGCATATCCGCCGGTTACGCCGTATACGGTTGCAGCCAGGTTCATGGTGCTGCCCAGCTGATACTGATCGGACCATACATAGTCAGCGCCGGTGTATTCTTTTACTTTCTTCATGGCTTCATAGAAATCATCCCATGTCCAGCTTGCTTCCGTACTCAGATCAACGCCTGCTTTTTCAAAGATATCCTTGCGGATTACCAGGCTGTAGCCGCCGGCTGTGGTCTCCCACATACCGGGCAGACGGTAATATTTACCATCGGATGCCAGAATCTGCTGCAGGTCATCTTCCATACCCCATTCCGTTACGCATTTCTGGTAGTTAGGCATGTACTGTACCCAGTCGCTGATGGCAAGTACCTGGCCGCTGTCTTCGTAAGCGGTGGAATCATAGATCTTGGGTACAATGTAAGGAGCGCTGCCGCTGTTAACGGAGGCTGTTACCTTGTCCATGTAGTCGGTTCTGGCAACGGTTGTCAGATCGAATGTTACATTGGTTTTCTCTTCGATGGCTTTCCACAGAAGCCAGTCTTCCTTATAGGGATAGTTTTCATGATCGGAATACATCATAGTGTAGGTCACCGGTTCATCGGAATGGAAGGTCTGGCCTTCGCCGTACTGATAATCAATATCCTTGTCAGAATCTTCCAGTGAAATCGCGGGAGAGTCGGAATTACTTCCGCTTTTTCCGCTGCCGCCGCAGCCTGCCAGTGAAGTGGCTGCCATTGCCATTGCCAGTGTCAGTGCAACTAATCTTTTCTTCATTCTAATTCTCCTTTTCTTTATTATGTAATATAGAATCCTGTTCCGTGCAATAATGTTTTCTCATATCTGATTTTCAATGAAATCAATCAGCCCTTAACCGCACCGATGGTCATACCCTGTACAAAATACTTCTGTACAAAAGGATATACGCAGATGATCGGGATGGAGGTCAGTACCATCGTTGCCGATTTCAGGGTTGCCTGTACGCTGCCTGCGTCTGCGGAAGCGCCGACTTCGGTGTTGTTGGCACCCTCAACCAGCTGTCTTACATAGAGGGCGATGGGCCATTTATCCTTGGAATCCAGATACAGCATGGGGGTGAACCATTCATTCCACATGGTTACCATGTAAAACAGAGCCATGGTGGCAATGATCGGCTTTGAAAGAGGCAGAATAATTTTGATAAAAATGCCGTAGGTATCCATACCATCGATGGCTGCTGCTTCCTCCAGTGCTTCGGGCAGTCCCGCAAAGAAGGATTTCATAACCAGCAGGTTGAAGGTGCTGATTGCGCCAGGCAGGATGATGGACCACATGCTGTCCTGAAGTCCCAGCCACTGGGTAACCACGATGTAATTGGGGATCATGCCTCCGGCAAAATACATGGTGAATACGACCAGGGGAGTGATGACTTTATTCAGTCTCAGTTTCGGTTTTGACAGAGGGTAGGCAAGAAGAGCCGTGCCGATAACCGAAATCGTGGTACCCACTACCGTATAAAAGATGGTATTGAAATAGTATTTAAAAAACTGATTATCCCGCAGGATGTATTTGTAGGTATCCAGATTAAAATCAATGGGGAAAAAGGTTACCAGTCCCGCACTTACCGCCGCATCACTGCTGAAGGATTGTGCCACCAGGTACAAAAACGGATATAAAGTGATAAAAATAACGAAAATCATTATGATCGTATTCACTACCTGAAAAATCCGATACCCTTTTGATTGCTTAATCTTCATTTTCCGTTTTCTCCTTTCTACCAGATGGAAGTCTCAGTGAATTTTCTCGACAGGAAGTTGGCAGTCGTTACAAGGATCAGACCGATCAGACCTTCAAACAGACCAACTGCTGCCGCATAACTGAAGTTACCGCCGGTAATACCCATGCGGTACACCAGAGTACCGATGATATCCGCTTTTTCCTGATTCAGCGGGTTGTATAACAGCAGGACTTTCTGCATGTTGCTGGAGGTAACGATATTGCCGATATCCATGATCAGCAGTGTCATGATGGTGGGCATGATACCGGGAATCGTTACATAAAAGACCTGTTTCAGCTTTCCTGCGCCGTCGATGGAGGCCGCCTCGTACAGATCGGTGTTGATGCCGGTCATTGCTGTCAGATAAAGGATACTGCCCCAGCCCAGTGCCTGCCAGACACCGGAACCGATGTAAACCGCATCGAACCATCCGGGTTCTGACATGAACGCGATGGAGGAACCTCCCAGTTTCGTGATCAGCTGATTGATGGGGCCGTTGGCCGCCAGCAGTTCTTTTACCATACCGCAGACTACAACCAGTGAAATAAAGTGAGGCAGATAGGAAACAGTCTGCACTGTCTTTTTCCACAGTTTCTTACGGATCTCGTTCAGTAAAAGCGCAAAGATTAAAGTTGCAGGGAATCGAACCAGCAGATATCCGATACTCAGGCGAAGTGTATTCCAGAACGCCTGCCAGAATTTGGGATCGGATAAGAACTGTTCGAAATAGCGGAAACCAACCCAGTATTCACCCAGAATATTGGGACCGCCCTTGTACCGTCTGAATGCTATGATGTTGCCAAGTACGGGTACATACTTGAAAATCACATAGTACAGAATCGGCAGCAGCATCAGTGAGTACAGTCTCCATTCTTTCCGGACATGTCTCAGCAGAGAATTCTGCGCGGTTTTTACTGTACCGCCTGAAGCGGTCAGCGTTTTTTCCTTTGATTTGCTCTTTCTCATTTCGTTGCTCCTTCCTTTGGTTTATTTCTTTACCATGGTGTAATCATTATATATTTTTTCATTTACCGATGCTTTTCTTATCTTGCCGGATTTTGCGCAACAATTGCACAGCCGAAAATGCAAAAAAGCGTCATTTTCACGTAACCCTGTGAAAATGACGCCTCTGTTTTCGTGATTCTGTACAGGCTATCTGCAGAATCTCAGCCATTTGAAGTCAAAATTACTTCCGGGCAGGAATACAAAACTGATGTTATTTGTACCCGTTACCGGCGCAATATTGTACCGATGTACCTCCTCTTTCCCGGAAAATTCCAGAATTTCCTTCCGTTCTCCGTCATCACCCGATATTTTCAGAATGATGGTATTATTCTCCAGAGGTGTGCTTCCTGCAATCTGAATGCCGGTGGCTCCTTCCGGTCCGAATTCCATGTTGCCGAATTCAATGGTGACATTGTTGCCGATTTCCCGGATGATCTGATCTTCCCTGATGAAATTGTCACCATAGATCCGGTCGCATTCACCCGCATACAGCTGCTGCCAGGTCCGGTCATATTTTGTAAAACGGAACCCTTTGATATGTACCTTGGCTTTCAGCACAAAACAGATGCCGGTTACGCCGCGAAGCCGCCTGGGCAGATGGAAGGTTTCTTCCTGATACACATTCCAGATATGCGGTTTCTGATAGATGTAAGTCCCCAGCAGTTCTCCGCCTTCATCGGGCATGCCTTCATAGATTCCGATTTCATAGGGATCATCCGTCAGAGCAAAAATGGGTACGGTAATTTCATCGGAACCGTAGGGGCCAAAATCCATATCCCTGAAGCCCACCTGGCTTTCTCCGTCTCTGGCCGTAGCAACACCGTGCTCATTTCCGTTGCCGATTCCGCCTTTGCTGTATTGATACTGTCCCGCACTGACAAATTCATAGGGGTCGGTAAATGCCTTTCCAAAGCCTGTAATTTCAAATTCCAGAGACGATATGATGCGGATTTTGCCGCTGCCGCTGCGGGATGTACAGCGTACACGGAAATGTCCGTCACTTTTTGCCTGAACCACTGCACGCAGGCCATCCGCCTGAATTTCCGCGATTTTCAGCGGAATTCCCGCATCATCCACAATACTCCAGAACACCTCCCGGTCCCCTGCTGCTTCCGGGCAGATACGGGCGCAGATTTCCGTCTCCGGTTTCTCCGGACAGAGATGCATGCCGTTTTTACTGGTAAGCAGGATATTTCTCACGGGGACATCGTCTTTTTTCTCTTTTTCATCGATTTCGGCAGATTTTCCCGGCAGCCAGGCCAGTTCTGATATGCCTTCCCTGCAGACCGCTTCCACAACCGGAATACAGAGTGTTTCTTCATGGAGCCCTTCCGAAGCAACACGGATCACCAGATTTCCGGCCCGGGTATCTGCACGGAAAACAGCCAGTAATTTGCCGCTGAACAGTCTGCGGCTGCTGTCTTTGTATCCGTCAGGGTCGGTGCTGTCTCCGTTGTCCGTACCGATCAGCATACCGGCGCCTTCCGCAGTAATCCGCACACGGCTGCAGTCATTTTCCACCGGATATCCATTCTCATCCTGCGTGGAAATCTCCAGAAACAGCAGATCTTCTCCATCGGCACACAGAGAGGCTTCCGATGGTTTCAGGCAGATTCTGGCCGCATCTCCAAAGGAATGACGCACCTCTTCTGCCAGAATCGTACCATCTTCATCGCAGGCAACAGCGCGGATCTCCCCTTCCTCGTAAGGAATCTGCCAGTGTCCGGTCAGATTGACGCCGTGCAGCAGATCCGGCGAAAATGTCCCCTGGCTTTTCCCATTGACAAACAGTTCCACAACCGGCGCGTTGGAGCACACCCGCACATCGATCAGCTGTCCCTCGTTGAAGTCCCAGTAGGGAAATACATGTACCATGGGATGTTCCCGGTAATCGGTCCATGCAGCCTGATAAATGTAATAGGAATCCTTGGGAAATCCCGCCGTATCGATCTGACCGAAATAGGAATTTCTCGTATGATAGGGGGTAGGCTCACCGATATAATCAAAACCGGTCCATATAAACTGCCCGCAGGAATAGGGATGCTCGATTTCATACCGGATACAGGCTTCCGTAGACGGTGCGCCCCAGCTGGTGGTTGAATTCCCAAGAGACGAGCACTGTTCATCCTCATCCGCCAGTACCGACTGGGAATAAGGGAAATGATAGATGCCCCTGCTCTGCACCACAGAACCGGTTTCACTGCCGTAGATCACCCAGTCCGGGTGCTCTCTGTGGTGAGCTTCATAGTATTTTTCACCATAATTGTAGCCCACCGTTTTAATGATATCAGCGCATTTCTGTGCATTTTCCCAGGGCATGTAATTGGAGCCGATGGTAATGGCCCCATTTCCCCTGCCGTCATGCTTCCTGACTTCCTCCATCAGTACTTTTGTCCAGTACTGTCCGCGGTCACCCACATGGGTATCATAGATTTCATTGCCGATGCTCCACATGATCAGACTGGGATGATTCCGGTCTCTTCTGACCCAGCTGGCCACATCTTCCCTGTACCATTCTTTAAAGAATCGCCCGTAATCATAAGGTGTTTTGCAGGATTCCCACATATCAAAGGATTCGGAAACCACCAGTATTCCCATCTCATCAGCCAGTTCCATCAGCTCGGGAGCCGGCATGTTGTGGGAAAGGCGGACCGCATTCACACCCATCTCCTTCAGAATCCGGAATTTCCGTTCCATGGCTTTCCTGTGAAAAGCCGCTCCCAGACAGCCCAGATCATGATGTTCACAGACTCCGTTCAGCTTCACCTTTCTCCCGTTCAGCAAAAATCCCTGATCCGGCAAAAAGGCAACTGTACGAAAGCCCACCATCTGTTTTTCCGTCTGCAGAACCTTACCATCCTCTTTCAGAACCGTCTCCAGTACATAGCAGGCAGGATGTCCGGTATCCCAGATCTGAGGATTTTTCACCCGGGCGTGGAAATGATGAACCCATACACCGGATTCCTGCATCTCCCAGCGTTCCTCACCGGCCAGCACTTCTGAGCTGAATGCAGCATTCTCACCGGCAGAAACCATGGAAGCAGCCGGCACCAGCCGGTATTCCAGCACAGGATATTCCGTAAAATTCACGACTTCTGTGGAAATATCCACAGCCCAGACACCGTTTTCTGCCGGTTCTGCGGAAAAGTAAATTCCGTCCGAAACCATATGGCCGATCGGTACGGTTTTCAGCCATACATTCCGGTAGATTCCCGCACCTGAATACCAGCGGCTGTTGGGCGCCTGGAAAGCAACCGATACCCGCAGATCATTTTCCCCGTTTTTCAGCCAGGGAGTCAGATCAGCTTCAAAGGTGGAATAACCGTATTTCCATTCTTTTATCAGATGGCCGTTCAGATACACTCTGCTGTCCATATAGATACCGTCAAACCGAAGGAAAACCAGTTCTCCCTCCTTGACATTCCATGTAAATAATCTGCGGTACCAGCCCGTACCGTCTTCATACAGATCTGCCTGCCCGATCAGCCAGTCATGGGGAATTCCCACCGGCGCAAAAGCCGATTTATTCTGTTCCATGGTATCGTAATCCGTCCCCAGAGGCTGTTTGCTGAATTCCCATCCGTCATTAAACAGTTTCATAACCCCTCCTCCTTTCATTTCAAACCATCATTCGTATTGATCCGCAGATAAAACGGTGCCGCAGGAAGACCTTCCCCATTGCACAAAAGCCCTTCCGACGGTGCATCCGACCATGCATAGCGCACGGCTATTATTTCGGAAAGATGTTCGGTCTCCAGACGTACTTTTTCCCCGTCAAGCCTTCCCTGCACCCGGCAGAAAATACCGTCCGGGCCGGCCACTTCAAATTCACCGGGAGTGCTGCCGTGAATCAGTCCCAGATTCCCGCCATCTTTCGTGTCAAAGACCAGAATCAGTTCCTTTTCCCCCACCTCAAAGCTGACCGGTTCCGGTCCCTGCCAGATGGTATCTTCTCCGTACATCAGACTGCGGGCTGCCAGAAATGCCCGGTGAGCCACACCTTTTTTATCAACCGGATGAAGATCATTGTATTCACCCAGATCCAGATTGACGGTCATGGCCACATCCGGCAGCATAGAGGCCTGTTTCTGGGCTTCCCGGATGACCGCCCATGCCCCGTTTCCGGCGTTGTCCAGACCGCAGGCAGGAAGCTGTATAATAGTAAAGGGAAGCTTCTCCTGCTTCCAGTGGTTTCTCCAGTCAGCAATCAGCCCCTTTAAAAGTGCCTCATACCGATCCGGCTCATGTTCATTGGACTCTCCCTGATACCAGAGCACGCCTTTTACCGTGGCAGGAAGACAGGGAGCCGTCATCCCCTGAAACATCACTGTGGGTTTACGCGTCATAAATTCCAGTTCAGGAGCCGGTTCACTGACTGCGCGGATCTGATACTGCCATGTTCCCTCCAGCGAAATGCATTCCCCGGAAGGAAATACAATCTCATAAGGCTTATCCGGCGTAATGCGGCCCTTTCCGTCCCGGCAAGCCAGCCGGATCAGAATCTCATTGTCCCCGCCTTTCAATATGCCTGCCGGAATTTCATACCGTCTGGGCGGATAACAGTATCCTGTTTCTCCCACTTTTACCCCGTTGATATATGTATCATCGCTGTCCGTCATGGTTCCCAGACGCAGAAGCGCCTGTGAACCGCATAAATGCTCCGGAACCGTAAATGTATATTTCAGATGAAGCAGACCGCAGAAATCCGCAGGTCCTTCTTCCTGAAAAAAGCAGGGAACCGGAATCGGTTTCCACTCTGCTCCTTCCGTCGCCCTTTCCTGTTCTCTCAACGCCTGATGCCAGCGATTTTCCGCCTCCTCCTGACGTTTCAGCAGTTTTTCCCGGTAAACCGGGTCAGAATAACGGCTTCTGATTGCCATCAGATCCGGATATCCTTCAAGGCTTTCCGCGCTCATCCACGCTTCCGCCGGTGTCCCTCCCAGACTGATATTGATCAGGCCGATGGGAACCTGCTCCTTCTCCTGCATCATACAGCCAAAAAAGTACGCAAACGCCGAAACATCAGACAGATATTCTCCCGTACAGGGCGTCCACCGTGCATCCCGGTGATCCTTAAGCGCCCCGTCAAACTCCGCACATTCGGTTACCTTATAATGATGCACCTCTTTACATCCTCCCCGGAGAAACTCCTCCGGGAACCGCTCCTTTACACGACTCATTGGCAGTTCCATATTGGACTGACCGGAACAGACGAACACATCACCCACATAGACTTCGTCCAGCCGCCTTGTCTGCCCACCATCACCTGCAAGTTCCAGAGTATAGGGACCTCCTGCCTCACTGCACTCCAGCAGCAGTTCAAAGCTTCCGTCATCCTCGGTTTCCGTCACATACTGCTTTCCCTGAAATGATGCCGTGATTTTCCTGTTTCTGTCATACCAGCCCCAGATCCGGGTCTGCGGTCCCCTCTGCAGGACACATCCTTCTCCCAGCAATCGGGGCAGTTTAATTTCTTTTTCCATATTCTTCATTGAATGCCTACCTCTGTCCTTTCTGTGTTTATATTTTCACTGAAGCATTTTCATAATTTCAATCTAATCTGACATTTATCTGACATTTTACATTTTTCTTCTATCATAACAGCCTGCGCCGGAAATGCTTCTCAAATATTGCTTTCCATTTCGCAATATCTGCAAAGTTTATATCAAAAAAGAGAATCACACAGCCGGTAATTCTCTTTTTTCAATGAATTCAAACAGATACAGGATAAAATCAGATTGAATTCCATTTATTGCGGTATACAGTGGGCGAACATCCTTTCAGGGATTTAAATGTTCTGTTAAAGGAACTGATTGAAGAGAAACCGGAATTCATAGCGATTTCGGTCACACTCTGGTCTGTGGTAATCAGCAGTTCCTCCGCTTTTGCTACCCGTTTCTGATTCAGATATTCATAAAAAGTCATGTGCATGCACTGCTTAAAAATTCTTGTAAAATGATATCTCGAAAAACCACTGATGGCAGCCACCTCTTCCAGTGTCAGCGGTTCCTGAAAATGCTGGTTAATATAGTTGCATGCGCTCATGATTGCTTCCATGTATTCTTTCTTTTTTGCAGGATTATTTTCCACCTCTGTACTTTTCACATTCCTCTCACTCCATGTGGCTCCGCGTCCCAGATATACGAAGATTTCAATCAGCCGTGCATAAATGACAGCTTCAAAAAATGTCTTCTTCTCTCCGTATTCCACAACAATGGCATCCATGTTTTTTTTCACAAAGCTGTAAAGCCTCTGCGGGTCATTGTCTTCGGAAAGATACAGAACCGGCGGAAGCATTGTCAGCAGAGTTTCCATTTCCTTTAACGAATACAGCAGGTAATCGCTGAATTGCAGAATCACCCGTTCGCCTGTAACAGGCGCTTCCAGTGAATGCATCACACCGGAATTGAGAATAATGATGTCTCCTTCCTTTAAAGAATATTTCTGATCTCCGACAATCACACCGTATCCTCCGTAAATCGGCATAATAATTTCAATCGCGGTATGCCAGTGCTCCGGATAATCTTCATAGTCAGTATTATGATAAAGACGAACCCCAAGGGAATCTCCGTAATTTACTGTTTCATGCTGACCGTTCAATATTTCAATCATTGATTTTCCTCCCCCATCATGTTCATGGGCAAATCGTACGGTTATGCTTTACCGGTACCTTACCACCTTTCATATACTCTTTTTTTGGCTGTTTTTTCTTTACATAAGAGAATAATACATTTTCAGTCCATTCCACTATGCAATAATTGCTCGTTTTTGTGCAAGAAAAGAAATGCGGCTTTTTTTTTAATGGTGTAGTCTGTTATTATCTGCATAAAAGACAATGTACATACCGTATCTGCACCGGCAGATCAGCCCCTGTATATTCTTTTACCGGCTGTTTATTTCATTATAGAAAGGAGTATGGTATGAAAAACAATACCTTCAACAACCCTCTGTTATCCGGCTTTTACCCGGATCCTTCTGTCTGCAGAGTGGGAAGCGATTACTATATGGTAACCTCTTCCTTCGTCTATTTCCCCGGACTTCCCATCTTCCACAGCAAAGACCTGGTTCACTGGGAGCAGATCGGGCACGGCATTTCCTCTCCGGAGCAGCTGGATTACAAAAACTGTGAAACCTCACTGGGTCTGTGGGCGCCCACCATCCGCTACCATGACGGAACCTGGTATATTATCAACACCTTTGTCTCAGAAGGCAGAGAAGCACGCCGGGACAACTATATTATAACCGCAAAAGACCCGGCCGGTCCCTGGAGCAAAGCACATTTTATAAAAAATGCGGACGGAATCGACTCCAGTCTGTTTTTCGATAAGGACGGACGCATCTGGTATATGGGAAATTTTATTCAGGAACAGCCACTCTATGAAGGGCATCATGGAATCTATCTGCAGGAGCTGGATTCTGAGACACTGCAGTTTAAAGGAAAAAGAAGTGTAATCTGGGACGGGGCAAAAACGCGAAGCAAATGGATCGAAGCGCCCCATATCTATTATCATGAAGGATATTATTATCTGATCGTAGCAGAAGGCGGAACCTTTACCAATCACAGCGTCATGATGGCACGCTGCCGGACCATCGACGGTGATTACGAAATCTGTCCCAGAAATCCGGTCGTTTCCCACCGACATCTTTCTCTGGAGCATGAAATCTCCGTAACGGGGCACGCCGATCTGGTGGAAACGCAGAACGGAGAATGGTGGATGGTACTTCTGGCCGTCCGTCCTTACGAAGGAGCTCATTTCAATCTGGGAAGAGAAACCTTCATGATACCGGTGATCTGGGAAAACGACGGGTGGCTGCGGATTGATAATGAAAACGGACTGGTAAACAGCCGGGAGCGCCTGCCAAAGCTCCCCTTCTATCACGCCTGTCCGGCCTTCTACAGTGACAATTTCGAATCGGACCGGCTGAACCTGTGCTGGAATACCATCCATCCGTATCCTGATAACATGTTCTCACTGACAGAGCGGCCCGGACACCTCCGTCTGTTCCTGCAGCCGGAAACACTGAATGAAATCTGCACGCCCGCGTTTATCGGAAGAAGACAGCAGCACAGAAATTTCCGTATGCAGACTGCCATGGACTTTTTACCGGAAGCAGACACGGAAGAAGCAGGTCTTGCTCTCGTTCAGGATGACCGCTTCCATTATACCTTTACGGTATCTGTACGCCAGGAGCGGACAATCCTGACAGTAACCTCTGTCAGAAACCGCATAAAAACCGACCTGGCCAGGACTGAATTAAACGGATTCAGCAAAAAAATGCCGGGACGCATCTACCTGACGGTCACCGGCGATGAAGCAGGATATCATTTTTATTACGGTTATGATGATCAGACCCTGTACCCGCTTCTCCAGGATGCCGACCCGACCCTGCTCAGTTCCCTGACCAATGAAGGCTTCACAGGAACCTATCTCGGCATGTACGCCACATCGAATCACTGTCCTTCTGACAACTGCGCGGACTTTGACTGGGTGATTTATGAAGGGGAGTAACGTACATCACTGTTTCTTTAAAAATGCCTGAAACAGCACAAAGATCTCCAGTCTTCCCAGGATCATGCCGGCGATTTCAATCAGCAGGCAGATAGCTGATGTATCTGCTGTGGTTACACCGATGGAAAGACCGACCGTACCCAGGGAGGAGGCGAATTCAAAGGCCCCCTCCAGCAGGGTACAGCGGGCGGAAAATGTCAAAGCCAGCGTTCCTGCAATGAAAAGCAGCAGATAGCTCTGTGCATAGGTTTGTGCTTCCTCCACCTGATCCTGCTCCAGCAGTTCCCTGTCCATTCCTTTATTGTAATACACCACCGTTATAGTCCGGTCCGGTATCATTTTTTTCCTGATATTCTTTGCAAGATTTTTCAGCAGCCTGCAGACACGTCCCAGCTTGATTCCGCCGGCGGTGGAGCCGATTCCTCCGCCGATGATCATCAGAAGAATCATCACACCCAGCGCAGTTTCCGGCCAGTCACTGTAGCTGCAGGTGGAATATCCTGTGGTGGATAGAGCGGAAAATGCATTGAAAAAGGACAGTTCCAGTCCTTCGCCCACCGCTGCCCCTCCGTCAAGGATCAGAAAAAGCGCCATCATCGGCACAAAAATCACTGTCAGTCCTGCCAGAAAACGAATCTCGCTGGACCGGAAAAACTCTTTGATCCGGCCCCTGAACAGCAGTAACAGCAGGGAAAAATTGGTAGTGCCGATCAGCATCAGAAGAACGGTGATCCACTCGATGGGCAGAGAGTGGTATGCCCCGATACTGTCCAGACGGTTGGAAAAACCGCCGGTGGAAAGCGCGCACATGGTATGGACAAGGCTGTCAAAAAACGGCATGCCGAACAGTGTATACAATAATGTACCCACGAGCAGAAAAAATCCGTACATCCTGCCGATGACCTTCGCTGTTTTGCCGATATTGGGCATCAGCCTGTCCGGGTGGCCTTCTGCCTGATACAGCTGTGCAGAATCCTCCTCCTGCACAAACAAAAGCATCATCATAACAAAACCGAGACCGCCCACATACTGCAGAAACGCTCTGTAAAACAGAAATATATGCGGTGTGTCTTCCACATTGAGTACCGATAGTCCCGTCGTGGTAAAGCCGCTCACCGACTCAAAAAGAGCCTGCACCGGCGTCACATTTCCATACAGCCAAAACGGAATCGCTGCCAGAATAAAACCGTACAGCCATGCAAAGACCACAAGCCGGTTGGTACTGATTTTTCTTTTCCTTCCCCGGCATACCAGAAGTCCCAGTGCCATACCGACTGCCGCCGGGAGAAAGAACTGCCATGCAAGTCCCGCTTCTCCCCGGTAAAAAGGCAGTACCAGCAAAGGCACCAGCAGAATCGCCGCCTCCAGAATCATCATTTTCCCCATCACGGGGATTCCCCTACGATGCATCATTTCCCGTCATCTCCCTGACCTGTTCCAGTTTGCTCTGATCCGAGGTGATGATAAGAAGCACATCACCTTCGATGATCCTTGTATCTCCCCGGGGAATCAGGCTCTGATCTCCCCGCAGAATACAGCCGATAATAATTTCTTTCGGAAAATTCAGTTCCCACAGCTTTTTCCCGGCAATGGAAGAACCCTTCATAATGGAAACTTCCATAATATGAATTCTGTCCTCATCGAAAGGCACCAGCTTCGTCATATCATCCATCAGTGCCTGTTCTTCCATAATACCGGTGATCATATTCAGTGCGCACACCACCCGGTCGATTCCCATCTGATAGAAAAAAGTGGTTTTGGACGGGTCGTTTAACAGAGCCACCGTCTTTTTTACTCCAAAATACTGTTTGCACATCTCGCAGATCACCAGATTCATTTCATCCCCCGGCGTCAGCACAATGGCAACCTGACAATTCTCCGCCCCGGCATCTTCCAGAATAAATTTCTTGCTTCCATCACCGTATATCACGTTCAGCTTATGGATTTCCGCCAGTTTTTCACAGTCTCCGTATTCTTTATTCACAACGGTTACCTGATACCCCTTTTTCAGAAGCGAATTCGCCAGGGATCTGGCTTTATGAAAGCCGCCCACTATCAGGATTTTTCCCCGTTCTTTCTTTTTACCCCACATGCTTTCCGCCTCCGATCTTAATATAGTTGGATATTTCTTTCTCCGACAGTTCCGACGGGCAGATCGTATCAATTCCAATGTCTTTCACCAGATCAGTTTTCTCCTCATCGTAGATCCGTGCAACCACTCTGGGAATCTGAAATACTTTTTTTGCAATCTGTGCCGCACAGATATTGACACAGTCATTATCTGTCACCGCAATAAAGACCGTTGCTTTATCGAGATCAGCTGCTGCCAGCCGCTCCAGATCGGTTGCACCTGCAGCCATGGTAAGCCCTCCGTAAGACCCCGGCAGCTTGCGGAATGCCGTTTTATCGCAGTCAATCACCATGACATCCCGTTTCTGATCGGACAATTTTCCCGCAATACCGGCCCCGAGACGGCCGCATCCCGCAATCACGGTATATTCACTTTTCTCTTCCATAACAAAACCTCCTATTTTCTCACCAGATGACCAATATGATTTTTGTCGTATACGATCTCAAACTGCGGATCATTCTGCACCGGGCAATCCTCCTCCGTATAGGCATATCGGACCTGAGAACCGGGGCAGCCGTACTGCTCCATGTTGTACCGTGCCGGTACATAGGTGGGTTCCAGTCCGTAAGCCGCACGGAAATGCTTCATGGCAAGCACATGATCCCGTTTCTTTTCCATCAGAATTCCCATCAGATTATGGGGAACTGCCGAATGGGGGTTTTCAGCCATGGCTTTCCCGATTTCCTTTTCACATTCTGTATATTCACGTCTGTCAATCAGTACTCTGCATCTGTCTTCCAGTTTTTCTTTCATCATATCTCTGCCTCCTTTGCTTTGGTACCTGCAGTATAACGGTTTTCCTGTGAAAGCAGTGTGGGAATTGCCGGCTGCGGTGTGAGAATCCTGTGAGAATTTTACGGCTGTGTGTGAAAGATGTGAATTAATACCATTTTCCGCGCCGGGTGTGAGACCGGTGTGATCTGAACAATTTCCTTCCATATAAAAAACAGCTGCAGACTTTTGATTTCTGTCTGCAGCTGTTTATAAATTGACTGATTTCATGATTACAGATTTTATCATATTTTCAGGTTTTCTGCGTATTTATTCTTCCCCTGCCTCATGCTCTCTCATCCGGTAACCGATACCGATTTCCGTTTCAATATACCGGGGTTTGGCGGGATTTTTTTCGATTTTCCGCCGGGTGGAGGCCATGACGGAACGCAGGACCTGAGTGTCTTCGCCATACCCTTCTCCCCAGATCCTGCGAAGGATGGTGTGGTAGGTCAATACTTTGCCCGGATTCTGCATAAACAGCAGAAGGAGCTGATATTCCAGCGGTGTCATATGAATTTCCTGCCCGTTTTTATATACCATGTGGGCTCCGTTGTCCAGCTTCAGTTCCCCGTTAACATAAACGGTATCATCCGGTTTTTCTGCCTCTTTTACACGGCTCATACGGTAATAATGGCGGAGCGCCACGCGGATTCTTGCCATCAGCTCCGTAGCGGAAAAAGGTTTTGTCAGATAATCGTCGGCGCCGTCATCGAGAGCAGCTGCTTTTTCCCTGTCCTGATCTCTTGCGGATACGATTATAATGGGAACCTCCGACCATTCCCGAATCCGGTGGAGTACATCCATTCCATCCATATCCGGCAGCCCCAGATCCAGCAGGATCAGGTCGGCATTTTTCCGGATCATGCAGTTGATGCCATCCTTTCCGTTAAATGCACTTTCCACCGTAAATCCGGCATTTTCCAGCGCATAAACCATAAAATTCTGTATCTGCACATCATCCTCAATGACCAGTATTTTTTCTTTAAACATCTTCCTTCTCTCCTTCCTCCAGCGGCAGCGTGAAAATAAATTCCGCGCCTTTTCTGTCTGCCCGGTTTCTGCCGGTGATAGTACCTCCATGAGCCTTTACCACTGTTTCGCAGATGGTAAGCCCCAGACCGATCCCCCGTTTCACATCGGCAGAGCGTTTTTTTGATGTATAAAAGATCTGAAACAGATTGGGAATATCCTCCCTGGCGATGCCTTCCCCTTCATCCCGCACTGCAATGGAAATATCCCTGTCTGTATAACGGGCCGAAATGGTGATAGTCTCCTGCGGTTTCGTATGCTTTACCGCATTATCAAGAAGATTGGTGATCACCTGCTCGATCAGTTTGGCATCCATGGGCACAAGCCGGAAGTCCTCCGGAGTATCAACACAGATTTCCCGATCAGGAAAACTCCGCTCCACATGCGCCACCGCACATCCGATAATCTCCTCAATGGCTTCCATCTCCTTATGCACCACGATTTTTCCGTCCTGCAGCCTGGTCAGACTCAGGATATTTTCCACCAGAGATTTCAGCCAGTCCGCATCCTGATAAATGTCAAGAAGCAGTTTCTGTCGCTGGTCCTCCCGGTCTGTCATATCCATCAGCATTTCAGATGTACCCATAATCCCGGAAAGGGGCGTCCGCAGATCATGGGAGATGGCCCGCAGCAGATTAGCCCGCTCCCGTTCCCTCTCCATATTCTCCCGGTCGCGAACTCTTTCAATCGTAACTTCAATTCGCTCCATGGCCATGGAAATATTTTCAATAATGGAATGGAGCAGCTTCTGCTTCTGAGCCAGTTCCTCTTTCGTCACACTTCTGTCGATTCTTACCACCGCCAGCAGATGTTCTCTTCCGTCCACCGGATAGCAGAATGCTTCCTCATCCTCCAGATATTCAGTCCGCAGATTGGAAAAACGCCGGCGCAGCTCCTCTGCATCCGGCAGACTCCGGTGTATCTGTTCCTCACCCGTCTGCTGAATATAGATGGCATCGCCCAGCGTGCCCAGGTAGATACATCCCGTGTTGACCTGCAGCAGCCGGCTGATGCTGTCCACTGTAATCCGCAGAACCGACTCCATATCCGATGCATCCGAAAGACGACTGGAAAGCATGTAGAGGATCTGACTCTCGTCCCCCTTTTCACTGGCTTCTTTTGTCAGAAGCTTTTCCTTCGTGGTCAGTGCGCTTGTTACAAACGAAGTCACCAGCATGATGGCAAAGGTGATCAGATATCCCGGATCATAAACTGCCAGTGTATGATACGGTGCAGTAAAGAAGTAATTATAGCACAGTAACGAAACAACCGCCGACAGAATTCCGTACTGATATCCCTGCGTAAACCGGGCAACCAGCAGAACTGCCAGAAGATACATCACCACAATATTGGTCTCCGGAAACCCGAGCGCTGTGAAAATCCTGCCCAGCAGCGTAGCTCCCGCCACGATTCCCGCCAGCCTGAACATATTTCTCAGAATTTCTTTTCGTTTATTCATCCCTGTTATCGCTCTCCCCGTATTGATTTCAACTCACACAGTATAACACAGGTTGGAGATAACGGGAAGAAAACATGCACGAACAAAGCATTAAAAGAAACGGGCCCGCAGTGTAACTCTGTGAGCCCGTTTAAAATTATCCTGTTTTTGATTCCGATTCTGCTTTAAACCGGTTTCATTCGTCTGTTTTTTTCGGATTACTTCTCATATTTCTCAATCACACACCGGTGTTCCCTGCTTTTCTTATCATAACTGATACCAACCAGCAGAATATCACCGGTATAAGCTTATTGATTTCCTCTATCAACCCGGTTTTATCAACATATATTTCCGAATTTAACGCAACCTGAAATGCACTGTTATCAGGATTCACAAATCTTCCCATTCGCCACACGATCCCTTCCGAAGATATATTACGGATACTGCCATCCCGCAAAGATACAAAGCATCCAATGTATCTCAATTTGTAACTGTTCAGAGCCAAGCGGATTCATACAATAACAGGCGACGAATGCCTGCATTCACAAGCCTGTTATTGTATGAATCTATTTGGCGGATACGCCACACCTCGAAAACACAAAGTATTTTCGAGGCTGGCTCTGAACAGTTACCTCAATTCTACCATTGAAGTACATAAATAGCAAGCCGGCAGGGGTTGGGAGATCTGTGCGGAAATCTGCCCGGATCTACAGCAAGACCGGAAAATAGTGCAAAAAAGGAAGTGTGATCAGAATAATTTCCTATCTGGCCATAAACAGTGACAATTCTGTATCACATACCTGCTTCCATATAATACAGAAACAGTGCTGCCGCCAGGATATCGGCCGCTCCGCCCGGGCTGATATTTCTGCGGATACATTCCCGGTTCATTTCCGCCAGTTCTTTGTATCCTTCTTCCGAAGCAGATCCGCCTGCTGCCAGGATATGTACTGCCCGGCCCCGGATCCATTCCAGCCCGGAATAACCGCTCCGGCTCAACACATTGGTATCATTCAGACCGAGAATCACCTGAAGAAGCACGTTGATTTTCACTGTGTTCCAGTCCATTCCGGCCTGCAGATACCGTTTCATCCACGGCAGAGCTGTTTCCCTGATGATGGGAAAACCGTTTCGTGCTTCCCCCCGGATTCCTTTTTCTCCGTACATCCGATAAAGAAGTTCGCCGTGGGTACAGGGGTTTCTCTTTTCCATAGCCTCAAATTCCCGATCCATGGTTTCGCGAACCATCTTACCGGAGAGTTTCAGAATCTCTGCAGAATCAATCTTTCCGTTCCTGCGGTATTCATATCCCGCCGCAGCTCCCAGAATCCCCATGGTAAAAATAATTCCTTTATGTGTATTGACACCTTCCGTTACCTGAAACATGGCTTTTTCCGCTTGAATTCCGATTTTCCTTATATGGGGAAACAGACTTTCCACCGAAGCTTCCCAATGGTATCCCTCAGATACCATCCGGGCCAGATAGGGCGAAACAGCATACGTGCTTTTAATAAAAGTACCACAGTCCATATCGGTATGTGCTCCGTTGTCATGGCAGTCCACCAGACCCGGTTTTGGAGTCGTAAAAACTTCCTCAAGAAGCGCTGTCTCAATATTTTCCCTGACCCGTTTTTCCAAAAACACTTCCTGCCGTCCGCCGTCGTCCTTCCGAAACAGCTGGCAGATGCCCATTCTGCTCAACATCCTGCTGCTCATATCTCACTCCGCCTTTTTACTTCCCCGAGTTTTCCTGTTTTGCTGATTTTCCTGTTTTGCTGATTTTTCCTGTTTTCCCGATTCTTCTTGCTTCTCCTATTACATCTGCGATATACCGGAGCAGTTCTTCCACTGTGTGATTCCGGCTGCGGCTGCACACATGTGCTTCCTGATCGCATAAAATACATTTTCTTGCCGGCATTCCATAATCCGATCTGCTGATTTTCCTTCCGTCTGTGTCAATTACATCAATATCAAAAAGTCTTCCCAGCCGATTCGCATCCTCCAGATCCGTCATCAGTCGTTTCAGTCGTCTCCCCGTTCCATCAACAGCCACATAGAATTCATACCCGGTAACCGGATAAACCGCTTTCTTCTCCAGTACCCGGATTCCATGCCGCTGCAGCTTTCCCAGAATCTTCTTTTTTCCTTCCCGGAAAGCCCACAGATAGTCCTCAGAAGTCTTTACGGAACCGGGGATATTCAGCATAAAACAGATCACCGGTGCATTCCACTTTACAATCAGCTCTTTCTGCCGGGCAGCCCGGTTATCTCTCGCTTCCATCATTTGCGGCACCGTTACAATGCTCCTCTTTGTTTTCAGATAGTCAAAGGTTGATTTTGGAACCATTCCCCTCACCTTCTCCAGCTTTCCTTCCTCATAACATTTTCTTACATAAGAAGCACTGACCGGTTGATTTTCCACCTGTTTTCTTTCAATTTCGTACACTTTAATTCCACGGGCGGGAAGCTCCTGCTTCAGGCATTCATTGTACTGCCGCGTCACCTCACATCCCGGCTCGCTTCCCACAAAACGTTTCGTGATTCCCAGCCGCCCGGCAATCGACCCGCTGAATATTTCAATATCCAGTCTGCAATTCATGGAAAATGCTTGGGCCTTATCTTTTATAAAATAGGTAGGAAAAACCGCCGGAGAAATCAGGTAATCGGAGGTACCGTGCAGAATAATATTGGGAATATCCCCTGCACCTTCTCTTACCAGCTGCATCCTCTCAGCTGTGGAAAGAAATTTCTGTTCCTCGGAAAGAATAAACAGGTGAAGCCACCGGCATTCGCCCGCTGCTTTTTCAATCAGGTAACGGTGTCCGCCGGTAAACGGATTGCAGTTTGCCACAATAGCTCCGATACCCGAACCAGCCTCATTCTCCGTTCCCGTTTCCTGACACTGCTTCGTCTCCTTTTCCAGCTGATTCATATACTTTTTCAATCCGCCGCGTTTGTTTTCCAGAAGCAGGACATTCTCCGTCTCCGCCACAGGATACATCCCCATACTGCAGAAAATATCCCTGTTTTTCGGCTTGGTAAATCCAAAATAATGGGTAATTCCTTTACTGAACAGCCAGGAAACCAGATGTGTCATAATCGTCCCAAGAAGATTCTGCCCCTGATAATCCGGCGAGACAGCCACACATTTGATCACATTTCCGTGACTGGAACCTGTGCCAATGATTCTTCCCTCGTCTTCCAGCACAACGGTATGCTCAATACTCTCATCATAATCCAGTCCCTGCTCATATAAAAAATCTTTCAGTCTGACCAGTTCCGAATTTCTGAAAGGATCCCCTGTTCTTTCCTGATAACTCATGTTTTCTCCTCCTCTATGCATCGGAAAAGCCACAGACCGATGCACTCCTTCCGGTCTGTGGCCCGATCATTCCGTCCCGAATTTAAGCCTGTTCAATATAATCCTCAATCATTTCAAACACTGCAGCCCTTTTTTCTGCATCTCTGCGGCGCTGCTCCTCTGTTCTCTCTCTGCCGGGAACTGTTCTCATGCCGGAAACATAGGCTCCGAAAATCCCTGCTGTTGCATAATTCATCCGTCCTGTATAAGCTGCCTGTCCTGCGTAATTTGTCTGCTGCATCATCATGATCATTACCTCCTGAAATTTCTTCTATCCCCCGGTGCTTCCTCTCACAAACCGGTTTGCATGTTTCATTGATTTCTTTGCCGATCTTTTACTGATCTTTTTTACTGTTTTCTTTTGATGATTCAACTATAACACTTCCCGGCAGGATAATCTAATTCCCCTTATCTATCTGCTCATGCATAAAAGGCATAGACATACATTCAGGAAATTCAGTAAGGAAAACCGGCTGCACATCCGTTCCGCAGCCGGTCATTGATAAACATTATGTTAAAGGAGTACGTAATTAAAAGGAGTAACTTTCTGCGGCAAAGAAGCAGGGTTGGCAGTATTGGGTAGAGATCTGCTTCTTTGCTGTCTGTAATGGGGTTTAGTTTTTGTTTTCTACAGTGTTTTTCTGAGGAAAAAATTGTGCGCTTATCTTTTCCTGCAGCTGTCTTTACCGGTTATTTCTGTTATAATTAATGAGACAGCCGGCTTTCACGATTTTCTTTTCATCTTCAGTCATATCGGAGATATACAGAGAGATTTCTTTCACTTTGTCTCCCAGTACATATGCTTTGATATCTTTCATATCACCCGACAATGCTTCTTTTACATTGGGTACGTAAATATAATCATCCACGTCAAATTCCGGTTCTTCTTTCATCTGGAAGGGAATCATGCCCCAGTTCATTACGTTGGAACGGTATCTCTTGGTTGCATATTCCGTACAGATGTTTGCAAGTCCGCCCAGGACTCTCTGGCAGCTTGCCGCCTGTTCACGGGCAGAGCCGTCGCCGGGTTTTACGCAGTAGATCATGCTTCCGATTTCAATGTCTTCTTTCTTCACATCGGGTGTGATTTCCGCAATCTTTTCATATACGGATTTCATTTCGGGAGCTGCTTCCAGAACATCTTTTCCTGCAGTCCTTGCCTTTTCCACTTCACCGATTGCCTTTGCTCGGCCCACATAGGCGGGATCGCGTCTTGACAGAGTAAATTCTGCCAATCCGAGAGGATTGGAGCGGTAGGAGGAAGTCTCGCCGGAAGGAATCAGTTCATCGGTTGTGGTCACCTTATCCATGATTCTGGAGCAGACCTTCAGCAGAATATTATCTGCCAGAGGAGACATTTCCGGCCAGTCCTTGATATTGGGACCGTAAACCAGTTCGGATTCCTGCTCTGCTTTCCCAAATCCCTGGTATACACGGGCTCTGTAAGCAGAATCATCATAATGATATTCGGGAACCACATAGTCATCCGCATAGTCGGTTGCCGGTGTCAGAATACCGCCGTTGGCTGCGGTTGCTGCGATGGAGCGTGCATCCATCAGGGCAACCGCTGAAAGCTGACCCACGCCGGGCTTTGAACCTTCTCTGTTGGGGAAGTTTCTTGTGGTATGGCGGATACTGAATGCATTATTAGCAGGAGTATCGCCCGCACCGAAACAGGGACCGCAGAATGCTGTCTTCACTGCTGCGCCGGCTGCCATCAATGTGGAAATTGCACCTTTTTCAACCAGATCCATAAATACAGGCTGAGAGGAAGGATATACGGATAAAGTAAATTCACCGTTTCCGCAGCTTGCATTTTTCAGGATATGGGCAGCTTCCATTACGTTTGTATAATTGCCACCCGCACAGCCCGCAATAATACCCTGCTGTACCTGGAATCTGCCGTTTACGATCTTGTCGGTCAGACTGAAGTTGATATCAGGGTTCTCTGTAATTGCTGCAGCACTCTTTTCCACTTCACGGAGGATGTCGCCCAGATTTGCATTCAGCTCATCGATTTCATAGGTATTACTGGGATGAAAAGGCAATGCGATCATGGGTTTTACCGTGCTGAGATCCACATATACCATACCATCATAGTAAGCCACATCGGCAGGATTCAGTTCTTTGTAATCACCGCCTCTGCCATGAACTGTCAGGAATGATTTTGTATCTTCATCGGTTCTCCAGATGGAAGACAGACAGGTTGTTTCTGTGGTCATAACATCAATACCGTTTCTGAAATCGGTTGTCATAGTGCTGATACCAGGGCCAACAAATTCCATTACTTTATTCTTAACGTAACCATTTTTAAATACAGCACCGATGATTGCCAGAGCAATATCCTGCGGACCTACACCGGGATTCGGCTTTCCGTCAAGGTAAATAGCGATAACACCGGGATAAGCCACATCGTATGTATTGCAGAGCAGCTGTTTTACCAGTTCGCCGCCGCCTTCACCGATGGCCATGGTACCGAGAGCACCGTAACGGGTATGGCTGTCAGAGCCCAGTATCATCTTTCCGCAGCCTGCCATATTTTCTCTCATGTACTGGTGAATTACCGCAATATGAGGAGGAACATAGATTCCGCCGTACTTTTTCGCTGCAGACAGACCAAATACATGATCATCTTCATTGATGGTACCACCTACTGCACACAGAGAGTTGTGACAATTGGTCAGAACGTAGGGAATCGGGAATTTTTCCATGCCGGATGCTTTTGCAGTCTGGATGATCCCAACAAAAGTGATATCATGGGAAGTCATGGCATCAAATCTGATTTTCAAATGATCCATATCGCCTGATGTGTTGTGAGTTTCCATAATGGAATAGGCAATGGTACCTTTTTTTGCTTCTTCTTTACTGATTTTTTTACCATTTACGATTTCTGCCTGTTCATTTTCCGGAACAATCTGTGTTCCGTTGATCAGATAAACTCCACCGTCGTATAATTTTACCATAATCTGTTCTCCTGACTTTCTTTTATCCAGAACCCTGCAGTGTTTTAATCAGATTGCCGGGCTCCGAACAGTTAAAACCATTTTTTATTTTTCATCTTTAAAAGTAAATTCTTTGATTTTGTGAACTACATCCATAACAGTACCGTCACGACCTTCGATAATTCCCACAATACGGTCATCAAACTGTACCGGTTCCGGTTCTCCTGTAATAGCATAGGCCATATCTCTCAGTTCTTCGATAGTATGAAGCGGAACACAGTCTGCAGCTTTCAGTGCTTCCAGCAGATCGAGACGGTTGGGATTAACTGCCACACCGTAATCCGTTACCACCACATCTACAGATTCCCCGGGAGTTGTTACCGTGGTCACTCTGCTGCAGATAGCAGGGATACGTCCCTGAACCAGAGGAGAAATTACGATGGTGCATTTTGCTCCTGCTGCAGCATCGGGATGTCCTCCCTGTGCACCTGTAATGACACCATCTGAACCTACAACTACATTGCAGTTGAAATCCACATCAATTTCCAGTGCTGCCAGAATGACATAATCCAGTTTGTTTACGAAACAGCCTTTATTAAACGGGTTTGCATATGCGCCTGCACTGATACGGTGATGATTCGGACGCTTAACAGATTCCACAGCTGCTGTATCAAAATCCTGTGTATCGAGAAGTTTACCAATCAGGCCTTCATCCAGCAGATCACACATGGCTTTTGACATACCGCCTACTGCAAATCCCATCTTGATTCCTCTCTCTTTCATGATTTTACCCAGAGAGATAGCAGAAGCGATGGATGCGCCGCCCACACCGGTCTGATAGGAAAAACCATCTTTGAAATAAGGTGTATTGATCACGACCTGAGTGCAGTAGTCTGCCATCATCAGCTTTCTCACATCCGTAGTAGGTTTTGCAGCACCTGTAGCAATTTTTTCCGGAATACCGATTTGATCCACAACACAGACATAATCCACTTTTGTCATGTTGATATCAGCAGGGTAATTGGGGAAAGGAACAAGGCAGTCCGTTACGGCAACCACCTTGTTGGCATGATTGCCATCTACGAAGGAATACGACAGGACACCGCAGTCACTCTTGCCGCCCACACCTTTGCAATTGCCGTAATCATCACAGGTAGGTGCTCCGATAAAGGAAATATCAATAGTGGTCTCACCTGTCTGGATGGCACGGATCCGTCCTCCATGGGAACGCATAATGGCAAGCCCTTTCAGCTTTCCTTCGGAAATTGCCTGTCCAATCTTACCACGAACGCCGGAAGACTGAATTCCGGTAATCGTACCGTCCTCAATCATGGGAACAAGTGCATCGTGAGCCTTGCCGAGGGAGCTGGCGCAGATTGTTACGTCCTTAATCCCCATTTTGTGAACCTCTTCCATGACCATATTAACAACCAGATCGCCGTCACGGAAATGATGGTGAAATCCCAGTGTCATACCATCGTGAGCACCGCATTTCACCAGTGCTTCATGGATGGAACTCACCATTTTGCTGGTATCGTGGTTCATAACCACCTTTGTGATCGGTCCCTGTTTTTTGAATTCTGTATTATCCTTGTAATAAATTCCCTGGAAAACCTCTTTTCCGGTCTGTTTCAAAACCTCTTCAGGAATTTCTCTTCCAACTTTATTCAGCATCTTACAAATCCCCCTTGTAAACACCGGAAGCTTTGGCCAGTTCAATGACCCTCTTTGCTCCGTCATAAAAGGCAATGTCAATCATCTTACCATCTACCGTAAATACACCGATACCCTGTGCTTTCTTTTCATCAATTTCCTTAACAACCTTTTCTGAGAAAATAATTTCTTTCTCTGAAGGAGTAAAAATTTCATGAACAATGGAAATCTGTCTCGGATTGACAATGGATTTTCCGTCAAAGCCCATAACCTTGATCATTTCCACTTCCTTTCGGAAGCCTTCCATGTCATCCAGATTGGTAAATACCGTATCAAAACACTGTACTTTGGCAGCTCTTGCAGCAATGATCAGATGCTGTCTCGCACCGGCCAGCTCCACACCACCGCCGGAAATGGTGGTCTGCAGATCCTTGGTGTAATCTCCGCCGCTCAATGCAATACCGAATAATCTGTCGGAGGCTTCGCAGATTTCCAGAGCTTTCATTACACCCATGGCAGATTCGATTGCTGCCATAATCAGAGTGCTGCCTTCTTCTCTTCCGAATTCTTTTTCTGCAGCTGCAATAGCATCTTCCACCATCTTAATATCTTTCGCACTTTCACATTTCGGCACACGGATGGAATCGGCGCCGCCCGCCACACAGGCTCTGATATCTTCTTTCCAGTAAGCCGTATCCAGACCATTAATTCTTACCACACGCTCCACACCGCGGTAATCGATTTCCTGAAGGGCGTGATACAGAGAGTATCTTGCAGCATCCTTTTCGCCTTCCGCAACGGCATCTTCCAGATCCAGCATAATAGAATCGGGTTTGTAAATATAGGGATCTTTAATTAATCCGGGTTTCTGACAGTTTAAGAACATCATGGTTCTTCTTAATCTTTTTTTATTGGGATTCATTATTTAATCGCACCTCCCCACGGCAGATTTTCTGTCTGATAATTGGAACGGTACACCGCACATTCCACTCTTGCCTTGATTGTACAGTCCAGTGCTCCTTTATCAACAATCGAGATTTTAACATCCTCCACGTCCAGGCGGTCCAGAGTTTCCATAACCACCTTTTTAATCTGATTTCCAAACTGGTGAATCACCACACTGTCCAGTTCAAAATCAATTCCGTTTCCTTCATTAGGCTCAACAGTTACCATGGCATCACTGGATTCCAAAGTACCTGCTACAGCATTTGTCATAATTTTCACTGCAGTCAACCTCCTTATGAAAATTCCTGTCTCAATCTCTGAGCAGCTTTTGTTTTATTCTGACTACATTGTACTCTCCAAAAAGAAAGATGTATAATTGTTAAAACGAATGTGCATATAACCGAAAGTAATGGGGATAAATTACAATTAACTTCCGATTGGACTTTTATTCTGCAGCCTTTTATATCAATCCGTATACGCCGGTAAAAGCAAGAACCGCCAGTAATGCCAGTGCGATAAAAGAAACTGCAAACAGTTCCATGAACAGCTTGTTCTGAGGGAATTTTTCTTCGGAGTTTTCCTGCTGTGCTACTCCGGCCATGATGAGAGCTCCTGTGGTGGAGATGGGGGTGAAGCCGGATACGGTTCCTCCGATAACGATAACGGATACCAGTTCCAGTGCATCAACGCCCAATCCTGCTGCCAGTCCGCTGGCTGTAGGAATCAGGGTAGGGAATACAACACCAAGACCGGAGCTGAAAAAGGACATGATACCGGCTGTTACTGCCATAATCATGGATGCTGTCCGTTTGCTCATCACCGATTCCAGAACAGAAACCATAATGTCGATTCCGCCTGACAGGGAAATGACATTCATCAGAATGCCCACGCCGAGCACCATGAGAATGACATTCCAGGGAATGGCACTGATAGCTTTCTTTTCTTCTCCGGCACTCAGCACGATCAGAACGCTGCCCACCATAAATCCGGTCAGACCCACGTTCCAGGAAAAAAACAGTGCGCCAACTGCAAGAACCAGAAGTCCCAGAATAGAGATCCACTGCTGACGGCTGAAAGGAGGCAGTTTTTCCTGTTCTTTTTCTCCTGCTGCCGTGGTGTCCACTTTCCAGCCTTTATAATAAATATATACCAGTGCAGAAACAGCCAGAGCCGTGATTGTCAGGGCAATCATAATGGGAACCGTATTGCCGCTCATTCCCTGTTCTTTCATCAGTTCACTGACCACTGCGCTTTCGGGAGTCAACGGGCTCATTCTTCCGGACATTACACCCAGGTCACCGATGATAGCTGCCATGATCGGATTCACACCTGCTGACATGGCAACAGGAATTGCAATAACGGGAATGATCGCCAGCGAGGGAATCGCACCGGGACCCACCGCGCAGATGGCAAATCCCAGAATATATAAAACAAAGGGAATCAGCTGCTTCTTTTTTCCAACCAGTCCCACCAGTTTTCTGGCCAGCAGTTCCAGCGTCCCATTGCCGTTGATAATGGCAAACAGATAGGTAATTCCCACCATCTGTATGAACAGGGATGAGCTGAATCCGCTGAGAATATCTTTTGCACTGATGTCGTAAATGACACCGAGAATCATGGAAAAACCGATACAGAGAATACCTACGTTGCAGTTTCTGGCAAAACCGACAGCAATAGCAGCCAGAAGCAGAATGAGAGAAATTAAGCCAAGATTCATATTCGTCCTCCTGATATATGTGTGCTGTATTTATCTGAATGTAATGCAGACCGGACTTTCCGTGGGAATAATCCGTCCTGTATATTCCATTTGTCCCTTGTCGGAATCCAGTTTCATTTCAACAATGGTATCGCTGTCTTCATTTGCGATATAAAATCTGCTGTAATCCGGGTTGAAAGTGATAAACCGGGGAGTCAGACCAAGTGACGGATAATACCCCAGCTCCGTCATATAACCGGTCTGCTGATCAATCCGATATACCACAATCGATTCATGAATCCGGTTGGAGCCGATGAGAATCTCTCCCCCTTTATCAAGTATGGAAGCACTGGCCTGTCCTTCTCCCGTATACGTGGACGGCAGAGACGGAAGGTTCTGGCGGGCATGCAGTTTTCCGTTTTTATCATCAAACTCCAGAAATGTCATCTTATTGCCTTTTTCATTGATCAGATAAGCATAACGGTTATTGGGATGAATGGCAATGTGTCTCGGTTCATCATATTCACGGGAACGGAATGTATCCGTTTCTGTCAGAGTACCGTTTTCCGCATCAAAACGGAAAACCTTCACCTGACCGTATCCCTGCAGTCTTCCCTGTGTTACCACGAACAGAAATTCCTGTTTCTGATCCCAGATGCACTGGTGAGCAAAGGAAATCGTACCTTCCTTTTTGCCTTCCAGATGTGTAATATGAACAATCTCTCCAAGGGAACCGTCTTCATTTCTGCGGATCACATAAACAGCACCGCCCTGCAAAGCCGCCACCACCATAAAGCGGTTTGTTTTATCCGGTGTGATAAACACAGGATTTCTGCCTCCGATATCGATGGTGTTCATGTGCTCCAGCGTTCCGTTTTCCAGAATCCGGTAACTGCTCACCTTCGTAATATCACCGTGCACCGAATACAGGTATTTCCCCTCCAGATCGAGGGCCTGATAGGAAGGATTCTCCTCTGTCTTCAGACATTGAATCTCCTTCCATTCTCCGCTGTCGGAAATCTCGTACGTTTTCAGTCCCTTCCCGCGGGCATTTCTTTCTCTGGTCGTTCTGCATCCAACATAAGCAAACATCATATAAACCTCCTGTCCAAAATGTCCATGTTTGAAATGACATTTTCCACTTTCTTTTACAACCATTATATCGACCGGAACTGTCAAATAGAAATTCATATACAGACTGAAAGGGCCATTCCCAAACGGAATGGCCCTTCTGTGTTACTTCTCATAATATTCTTCCACCAGTGATACAAAATCCATGATATCCTGACTTTGATAACACCTTTCCGACAGCATCATCCAGACGCTGCGCCTGACCGGTGTATCGTCGCGGTCGTAAACCGGTATTTTCTGCAGTTTTTCTTCATTAATCTTCCAGTCGTTTCCGAAAAGATACGTATTGCCCAGGCCGTTTTCCGCCATTTCAATGGCAATATCAGCATAGGGAACTCTGTGGGTATCATGGGGCAGATTGCCGAACTGATGCTTCCACCACTGGTGAACCGTCATCTTCACCATGGGATTAAAATAGGATTCGATCAGCGGCATCTGTGCAATATCATCCAGTTTACGATCCTTCTGCGTAACAATGTACAGTTCCTCCTCAAAGAGACAGATCTTCTCCCCAAGATAGGGATAATCGCCGCAGATGATTCCCATATCCACTGTGCCGTCCATCAGCTGCTGCATGATGATATCGCTGGAGTTGGAAATCATCCGGATCTGAAGCCGGTCATAACGCTCCATGTATGCCCGCAGCAGCGCCGGCATATGCAGTCTGGCAAAAGAATTGGGCACACCGATTTTCAACAGTTCTTTTGCTGTCCGGTCTGCAAAATGTTCTTCAATCTCTTTCAGAAAATCCATCATAATACTGGCCTTCTGCACCAGATATTTTCCTTCATCAGTAAACAGGACCCCCTGACTGCTTCGCTTTACGATTTCAACATGCCACTCATCCTCCATGGCTTTGATCCGTTTCGTAAGTGCTGACTGCGTCATATACAGAGCTTCTGCCGCTTTTGTCATGCTTCTCTTTTCATACAATACAGTCAGAATTTTCCAGTCACTGTCTCTCATTGTTTTCCTCCGCCGCAGTTATCGCTCTGCTGTGTTGAGCCACTTTTCAATCACAGACTCAACCATGTTATTCTTATTTCAATCACGTTTAGTCTCATGTTCGATATAATAAATAAAATCCTCCAGGACTCTGGTCGTCCTCTTGTTTTTAGAATAAATAAACCAGGTATTTCTGATAACCGGGCTTCCGTCCCTGTTTTTAAGCGGTGTCAGACATAAATCATATTCGTTTACAAAATTGTCGGGAAGAAAACAGATAGTGTATCCCAATCCCTTGTGAATCAGCTGCCAGGCCACATCAATATAACCCACTGCCATACCTGCCGGCGGTTCTGTACCAAACCAGTTTCTCCACCAGTTATGCAGAAGCTCCAGCGTCCGGTCATTGGTCTTGAAACCGATCATCTGCATCTTTGACAGCTCATCCAGTTCCACCGGTTCTCTTGTCACCAGATAAGCTTCATTTTTCCCGATCAGCGTCCGGTTCACCGCACCCTCATAATCGCCGCGGATAAATCCCACATCGATGGATCCCTCCAGCATCTTGCGAAACAGAATATTGCTCTGCTCATTGACGACCTGAAACTCCACATTGGGATGCTTCATGCGGTACTGAATCAACAGCTCCGACAGCGTATATTTGCTGTATGTATAGGAAGAACCGATGGTGATCAGGCCTTCTCTGTTTTCCTTAAACTTCTCAAGCTGATCCTTTGTCTCCTTCAGAAACTTCAGATAACGCTCCGCCTGCTTTCCCAGAAACTCCCCTTCCGGCGTAAACTCCAGCCCCTTCGGTGTCCGGTTCACAATCGTCACCTGAAACTCCTCCTCCATATGCTGAAGACGTTTCGTAAGTGAAGGCTGGGTGATGTACAGCAGATTTGCCACCTTTGTCATATTCGGATTTTTATAAAGTTCATGCAAAATTTCCCAATCAGAATCTTTCATAACAAATTTCCTCCATCTGTAGCTGTTTCAAACCAGTATCAAAACAACTGCCTTCGTTTCCTGTCTGGAACCATCTTATCATACTTTTCAGAGTTTTGAAACACCCGTATCGACGCACAAAAAGACAGCCCCTGTAAATCCGGAATAAAATCCGGAATTTTACAGTGACTGTCCTGTTCTGTTACTGCCTTATATCTTATTTTTCCTGTGCTCTAACAGCACGGATTGTATCCAGCAGATAATCAGTCAGCTCTGCTGCGCTGGCATCTTTCGTTTCTGTTGTCAAAACGACCTTGCGCTCGGTAATTGTACAGATATCCAGTGCTTTTTCCAGAATGTCGTTTCTGTCCGCATATCCGATATGGATCATCATCTGACCGATGGCACGGATCAGGCTGCAGGGATTGGCGTAGGGTCCTCTGCCGTGGGACATGAGGTAGGGCGCTGTGCCGTGAATGGCTTCAAACAGAGCGTACTGATTGCCGATGTTTGAGGAACAGGCATTGCCCAGTCCGCCTGCATGTTCTGCTGCAACGTCGGTTACGATATCGCCGTACAGGTTGGGTAATACAACGACCTCGATTCCTCTGTTGAATTCAGGATCCAGCATTTTCGCACACATGGCATCTACGAGACGTTCCTGAATTTCAATCTCAGGATATTCCTCACCGACTTTTCTGACTGCCTGAATAAAATTGCCGTCAACCAGCTTGACAATATTGGCCTTCGTTACGATGGTTACATTTTTTCTGCCGTTCTTTCTGGCAAATTCGAAAGCTGCTCTTGCAATGCGCTCGCTTCCCTGCTTCGTCTGCACCTTGAAATCCACGGCCAGATCTTCATCTACCTGAATTCCCTTATTGCCCCAGATATATTCACCCTCGATGTTTTCACGAAAGAAAGTCCAGTCAATATTTTTATCGGGAATTTTAATGGGGCGAACCGCTGCAAAAAGTTCCAGTTCTCTTCTCAGAAGGCTGTTGGCACTTACCAGGTTGGGAAGGCCGTCTCCGGCTCTGGGGGTTACCATAGGACCTTTTACAAGTACATCACATTTTTTGATTTCTGTCAGAACATCTGCGGGAAGGCTTTGCATTTTTGCCACACGGTTTTCGATGGTCATGCCTTCGATAGTGCGGAATTCGATTTTACCTGAAGTAATCTCCTCCTTCAGAAGTTCATCTGCCACACGAAGTGCCTGCTCCATCAGGATGGGACCTACACCGTCACCGGGAAGAATACCGATAATAATTTTTTCTTTTCTGGAAAAATCAGTTACTTCGGAACCGGCTTTCATGCGTTCGATCCGCTCCCACTCTCCCTCAATCAGGCTGCCGAATTTTTCCTGTGCCGTTTTCATAATCTCCTGTCTGCTTTCCATCATGATAAAAACCTCCTTACGCTTCCTGCTCTGCCAGCTGTTTTTTCAGATAACGCAGCTGACCGCCGCAAAGTACAACCTGAATCTCATTGTCGGTCAGATCCAGTTTTACGTTAAATGTTACTCCCTTTGTTTTATCGGTTACCGATACGGTTCTTGAGGGAATCTGCTCCGGCAGATTGCTGATTTCCAGTTCATCTCCCTGTTCAATCAGATCGTAGGATGCAGGATCTTCAAACAGCATGGGAATAATACCGTGGTTGACCAGATTACCTTTATGAATTCGTGCAATGCTCTTGGCAATGACACATTTTACACCCAGATACATGGGATTGATGGCTGCATGTTCTCTGGAAGATCCCTGACCGTAATTTTCACCCCCAACGATAATGCTGCTTCCCAGTTCTTTTGCACGGGCAGCAAAATCAGGTGCATAGCGATGGTAACAGTACTGGGACATCAGCGGAATATTGGAACGCATGCTGGAAAATTCTGCACTGGCCGGTGTGATATCATCGGTAGATACGTTGTCCAGCGTCTTCAGGCTGACAGGTACGCACAGATGCTGTGAAGGTGCTTCCGGTACCGGCAGGAATTTGATATTCGGACCTTTAACCAGTTCCACCTTCTTCGCTTCTTCTTCGGGAAGGGGCTGAATAATCATGGAATCGTCCACCAGATAGGTTTCCGGCTCTTTAATATCAGCCAGCTTTGCAACATCATCCCCCATGATGTCCTCTGCGGTTGCAAAGGTTCCTTTGATTGCTGTTGCTGCAGCACTTTCCGGGCTTACCAGATAGATCTCGGCTGTGGGGTTGCCGGCACGGCCCTTGAAGTTGCGGTTGGAAGTACGGACTGCTACCCCTTTTGTTGCAGGAGTCTGTCCGATAGCGCAGCAGGGACCGCAGGCAACCTCCAGCATACGCACACCTGCCTGCAGAAGGATATCTACATAACCGTCCCGCATCAATTCTCTGTAGGTCTGTTTGGAAGCAACCGCGCAGGTACAGCTTACATTTTCATTGACATGATGACCTTTGAATACGGTCGCTGCCTTTGCCACATCAGCATAGCTGGCGTTGGTACAGCTTCCGATAAATACCTGCTGCACCGGTTTCTTCGGCACATCCTTCAGAGGCATTACATTGTCAGGCTGATGAGGGCAGGACATCAGAGGTTCCAGCTCACTCAGGTTAATTTCGATCACTTCATCATATTCAGCATCTTCATCAGGCAGCAGTTCCACATAATCTTCTTCTCTTCCCTGTGCTTTCATGAATCTGTGAACCTGTTCATCTGCAGGGAAAATGGAGGTTGTTGCCCCCAGCTCGGCACCCATGTTGGAAATGGTCGCTCTTGCAGGAACTTCCAGCGTCTTCACACCGGGACCTGTATACTCGTATACATTTCCCAGACCACCCTTAATGCTGACACGGCGCAGCATTTCCAGAATGATTTCCTTTGCATTGCAGCCCGGCTTCAGTTCACCGGTCAGCTTTACATTCACAACTCTTGGCATTTTCAGACGCATGGGTACGCCGGTCATGGCAGTGGCCACATCCATACCGCCCACACCGATGCAGAGCATACCGATGGAGCCGCCGTGAGGCGTATGGCTGTCTCCGCCCATGCTGATCTTGCCGGGAGCCCCGAATCTTGCCACATGTACCGTATGGCAGATACCGTTGCCGGGCCGTGATACATGTACACCGAACCGTTTTGCGGCAGACTGCAGATAAATGTGATCATCCGGCGTCATATTATTGACATACAGCAGGTTGTGATCCAGATAGCTTACGCTGCATTCAGTACGGATTCTGTCAAGACCGATTGCTTCAAAAGCCAGATATGTCATAACCGCATTGATATCATGGGTCAGTGTCTGATCCACCTTGATAAATACTTCTTCTCCGGGTACCATACTTCCGGAAACATAGTGAGATTCAATAATTTTCCTTGTCAGTGATTTTCCCACGTTTAAGCCCTCCTTACGCATTTCAGAACCGTTCATTTCATTGAACTGTTTTCATCTCATCTTCTGCATTCATTATATTCCGTCCCTGCGAAATAAGAAAATAGTATAAAATAATGGTGATATTCCCAAAATGAATGCGCCGTATCAGGTCCGGTTATTCCTGCGCCCGGTAAATGACTTTCGGCAGAATCACTCCCGTACGCATCATTTCCTGAATGGTCCATTCCTGCGCTTTGATTTTCCTTTCAGCTCTCCGAATAACCATTTCCACATCTTCCGGCGCAATCACACAGACACCATTCCTGTCACCAACGATGATATCACCGGGATTGACAAGCACACCACCGCACCGGACGGGTACGTTGACGGCCCCTGCACCGCTTTTTGCAGCTGTCCCCGGCGTCAGAGCTCTGGCGTACACCGGAAAACCGGCTGTTTCGCATCCTTCAATATCGCGAAATGCACCATCAATTACCACTCCTTCCGCACCCGCAAATTTCGCACAGATGCTTCTGTGGTCGCCCCAGTAGGAGCTGCAGCAGTGTCCGTGACCGGCAATCACGATGACATCACCTTTCTTCACTTCCGTCAGTGCATCTGCAATGATTGCCCCTTCTCCAGACGGAACATAGATGGGAAATGCCGGACCGACGATCTTCTGCCGGGTCACCATGGGTTTAATATGATAATCCATCGTATGATAGCTGCCGCACCCGTCGCACAGTTCCGGTACGGAAAACAGTCTCAGTTTTTCCAGCAGTTCATTTGAAATTCCACTCATATTGATTTTCTCCGTAAATTCTGACTCTAAATATTCAGCACCGCTATCAGGATTTATTTTATTCAGCACCGTTATCCAGAGCTTCCATATAGCGCATCATGGCCGCAGCTGCTCTTTTTGCTCCTTCCACCGCATGTACCACGGTTTTGGAACCGTGTACCACATCTCCGGCGGCAAATACCCCCGGTTTCGTAGTCATACAGTTTTCATCTACCAGAAGAAGTCCGTTTTCGGAGCCCTCCAGTCCCACCGTCGTACGAATCAGCTTGCGTCTCGGCCCCTGACTGACGGAAATAATGACTGAATCTGCCTCCACCAGTTCCGTTTCCTCACCATATCCGATTACTCTGTCGTTGTCATCGAAAATGGCCGAACGGAAAACGGGACCTTTTTCTGTAATTGATTCAATGGCCTTGCCGAAAACAAATTCCGCACCGTCAAGACGTGCATAGGAAACCTCGTGGGAGCTTGCTGCAATCTGTTTACCTCTTGCAAAAAGCGATACATGCTGCGCGCCGTGCCGGAGTGCCGTTCTCGCCACATCCATGGCAGCGTTTCCCATGCCGATGACCGCCACCCGTTCCCCCAGATTGTAAGCAGAAGGATTGGCCAGATAATCGATGCCGAAATGCACATTTCCAAGACACTCTCCGCGGATTCCAAGGTTCTTCGGCTTCCAGGTACCGGTTCCTACAAAGACGCTGTCATAGCCGTCACGGAACAGATCGTCTATTTTCAGCACTGCACCGATGGTGGTGTTGGGACGGATACGGATTCCCAGTTCTTCCATCATTTTTTTTATAGCGGTCCAGTACCGATTTAGGTAAACGAAACTCCGGAATTCCGTACTGCATGACCCCTCCAATCTTATCTTTCCACTCAAAAACAGTCACATCATAACCCTGTTTTGCCAGTTCGATGGAAACCGTCATGCCTGCAGGACCTGCACCGATCACAGCTGCCTTCCTGTTTTTCTTTTCCGCAGCTTCCACTTTGATACGATCCAGATATGTATCGGAAATGTAATTCTCAATACTGGAAAAATGCACAGGACTGCCCTTTTTCCCCAGCACGCAATGACCTGCGCACTGCATTTCATGATTGCAGACCGTAGAACAGATGGCCGACAGCGGATTGTTGTCAAACAGTTCTTTTCCCGCTTCCATGATTCGATTATCCCTGAACAGCTGAATAATATGAGGAATAGCTGTATGCACCGGACAGCCCTGCTGACACATGGGCTTTTTACAGTTCAGGCAGCGGTTTGCCTCATCAATAATATGTAATGCCATGATAACCTCCTAAACAAAATCCCAAACAAAGACTGAATTTATTCAGGGCAGTCCAGCCGCAGCTGAACTGCTGCCTGTTTTTATAAAAATGAAAACATGAAGCTGGCTATAATCAGTACAATACCACCGCCGAGACGGGAGGAAAGCTGTGCGTATGCCATCAGATCCATACGCTTTGATGCCCCCAGTACGGCTACGTCGCCGTTTCCGCCGCGGTTTGCCATACAAAGACCTGCAGTGATTGCAGAATCCACCGGATAAAAACCGACCAGATATCCCACCAGCGCAGAACCCACAATGGCTCCCAGCACAATAAACAATGCGATTACCACGTTGGATAAGGTACATGCAGCAGCCAGCTCTGCCAGGTCAAAGTCAAATCCGAGACCTGCCATCATAACAACAGCGCAGGATACATTCATGAATTTCTGAAGCCGTTTTGCACCGGCGCGGATATTAGCCGGAATCACACCGGTAGCGGCAAGGATTACCACGAAAATAATCATATAGGCATATTCGTGAATCGGTGCACCAAAGATTTCCGGAAGAATAAAACCGGAAAACAGCTGTCCAACCGCATAGCTGGTGAAAACAACCATGAGAGCTCCGCACATATCTCCAAAAGTAGGAGTAATGTTGTCAGAATCAGCCACATTAAACTCACTGTTTCTCAAAAGCGTCTTCTTGTCACCGGTCAGAGAGGGGAATTTCTCACCCAGTGCATTCAGAACAGCACCTGCAATAATCGACATGATATTGGCAATTGTCAGAATGATAATGGCAAATGCATAATAGCTGACAGCAGGCTTTCCGGTCACTTTCTGGTAGATTTCCGACATGGGAACAGCACCTGCTCCATTTCCTCCTCCCATAACAGGCAGAACATATCTTAAAATAATGTCAGAAGGCGCAATCCCGAACATCAGTCCGGCAAGTACACCAAATCCCATGGCAGCAGCCAGACCGCCCAGAATAGCAGGAAAATAGCCCACAAAGGATTTTAATAAGATTTTTTTATCCAATGACAGTACCGATCCTGTAATCAGTACAATGATCCAAATGGTCATAAAGCTCACCGAATCACCGCCGATAAACTCATTGATGGGTTCCAGATAGGCTTCCGGGATCAGACCCAGCTGGCGGATGATTGCCGTTCCAAAAAATGCAGCCAGCACACCGCCGCCGATATAGGTATTCCAGATGGGAAGTCTTTCACCTATTTCAAAAAAGATAACACCGTAAGCAATAATCAATACCATCATACTGGCAAAATCAACTGCCAGTGCACCAACATATGCAGAAAAAATAACCAGAGCACATCCTGTCAGCGTAATGTACCAGGGAGCACCGTACAGCAGCAAACCACCATTTTCTTTTTTTGTTTTAATTTCTTTTGTCATATTTCCTCCTGATTTCCAGTGATACATAGTTATTGTTGTTTTGTTTCGGACGCGCGCACGTTATGTGTAACTGTATTATATAATCCGAATGGAAAGAAAAATAATGAAAAGAACGAATATGCTTATTGTCAAATGGAATGAAGGGATGCTATTCAAACTTTTGCAGAAAAACCTGAACGGTTAGGAAAATCAGGAAATTTAGAGAGTTCTATTGATTTTTTCCCTGAATTACGGACTCTGTGGTATACTTACCATGCATATGAAAATGCAGAAAAATCCTTAAACCTTTCAGAGCCGGCTTCGAAAGCACTGCCTGGCTCTGAACAGCAGTAAATTTCAAATATATATAATGTGAGGTAATATTCTATGAGCTGCAGAAGAATTCGTGATTACGGAATCAGAATTGGTTCTTTTCCCACAGGGGAACGTAATTCCATCGGGGATATTCCCGGTGTTTCAGTAGGACACTGTACGATTGATACAGAAAGGCATAAGACAGGGGTTACTGTGATTCTCCCCTGTGAGGATAATATATTTGCGGGGAAGCTGGCTGCGGCTTCTTATGTTCTGAATGGTTTCGGAAAAACGGCGGGAACGATTCAGATCAATGAACTGGGAACTCTGGAATCTCCCATTGCGTTGACCAACACTCTGAATGTGGGACTGGTTCATGATGCCCTTGTCGGCTATATGGTGGACCGCTGTCAGAAAGAAGGGATTCCTCTGTTTTCTTTCAATCCCGTGGTAGGTGAATGCAATGACTGCCATCTGAATGACATTAAGGATCGGGCAGTTAACGCTTCCCACGTTTTTTCTGCCATCAGCTCCGCCTCCGCTGATTTTGAGCAGGGCGATGTGGGAGCAGGGAAAGGAACAATCTGTTTTGGTTTGAAAGGCGGTATCGGATCCTCCTCCCGAAAAATCGAAATCGGAGGAAAAACTTATCATATCGGCGTGCTTGTACAGTCCAATTTCGGTAAAATAGAGGATCTGGTCATTCAGGGGATTGAAATCGGAAGAACTATCAAAAAATGGCAGGAGGAGGAAAAGAAACAATGTCTGAAAACAGACGATGAGGGATCCATCATGTCCATCATCGCAACTGACATTCCCCTTTCTTCCAGACAGCTTCACCGCATCCTGAGGCGGGCTGCCATGGGTCTGGGAAGAACCGGCTCCCATGTGGGACACGGCAGCGGAGATGTCATGATCGGATTCTCTACCGCCAATGTCATTTCCGGCACATCCGGTGAACCTTTTTCCGGTATTCAGATATTAAATGAATCGCTCATGGATTTCCCCTTCCGCGCTGTGATCGAAGCGGAAGAAGAAGCAATACTGAACTCCCTTGCTGCCGCTGATTCCGTGACGGGGTATACAGGAGAAACCTGCCACGCCCTTGAGCCTTATCTGAGACGTTATCTGGAACTTCATAAGCTGCAGTAAAAAGTGCGCCGCCGAACGTAGGTAAAAAAATACTGCCCGGCAGATTAAACCGGGCAGTATCTCGCTGATTATGCAAAATATGATTCTTTTCTGAACAGTTGTCTGGATTTTTACTGTAAATGCTCGTCCAGTAAATATTTACTCCAGCATATCTTTTTTTAATATGGTGCGAATTGTCTTATCATCGAGACTGCGGATCACTTCCGCTGCCATGCGCACAGCAGACTCCACATCCTCTGTCGCACAGAAATTATAGTGACTGTGGACATATCTGGAAGGAATTCCCAGAACCAGTACCGGCACCGCCTGATTGGTCAGACTGATTTTGGCAGCATTGGTACTGCCGCCTCTTCTGACCGCATCCTGGTATTTGATTCCCTTCTCATCGCCGATCTGATGGGCCAGACGGATGAATTCCACATTGGAAATATAGCTTCTGTCCATATGGCGGATCTGGACACCTTTCTTCAGGCTGCCCTGGGCAAGTCCTTCGGCGAAGAAATAATCATCTGCCGGTGATCCTTCAAAAACAATGGCGAGATCCGGTTTCACCTGCTGGGCTGTAACGGTAGCACCGCGCATTCCCACTTCCTCCTGGGAAGCAAACGCACCCACCACATCCACATTCAATTCATCATTGATCAGTTCCTTCATGGTTTCCACGATGCAGGCGCAGCCGAGACGATTGTCAAAAGCCTTGCCGAAACAGATGCCGTGTTTTTCATCATAGGAAAATGTAACGTCCGGCATGATCGGGTCACCCGGCCGGATTCCGTAATCCTCCATGACCTCCTGTCTGCTGGACGCACCCACATCCACATACAGCTTTTCGATTTCCAGAGAACAATCGTCCCTTTCCCTGTCTGTCAGAAAATGAACCGGTTTTGACCCGATGATTCCTTTGATGTCTTCTCCCTTTTCATTTCTGATGATCACAGAATGCGCAGGAAGACTGGTCAGGTGAAAACCACCCAGCATAATAATGGAAATCATACCGTTCTCCAGAATCGACTGAACCATCATACCGCATTCATCCAGATGCGCATCCAGCATGATCACCGGTTTTTTGCCTGAAAAATTCCTGTTTTTCAGGTAAAGATTGCACATCGCATCATTCACCAGATCAAAATCACCGGTATACCTTTTCACAACTCTGCACACATCATCTTCAAATCCACTGGGACCAAACGCATTGGAAAGATCCTCAATCAGCTTCAAATCAACCATAACTGCCTCCCATTAAAGCAATGATAATATATAAGGAGAAGTATCCCTCACAAAATACTCCCTATGCAGTTTACAACGATTTCAGGATTTTAACAAGGTAATTTTATTGTTCATGGGCTTCAGGGTTTTGGAGAAAGAGAAAAGCGTGTGAGGCGGAAGGGTAGTGATGTCCTGTACGGGGACGCGCTCTCGCTCAAGTGGAAACGTAGTGGAACTAAACTCGCAAACCTCCTTCGGAGGCCTGCTCGTTAAGTACCAACGTTTCCAACGGTCCCCTTTACAGGACACCACTACCCTTCCGCCGCCATGGGGTTTCGTTCTCTTTCTCCCATGTACAGTTCATTTTTCATTACCGGTTCGGATGCAGCCTGTGGCGGCGGAATGACCATGGTGTCCTGTTAAGGGGACCGTTGACAAACGCCGGTGCTTAACAAGCGGGACGTCCTGAAAGGACGGTTCGCGAGTTTAGCATCCGCTGCGTTTGTCACAGAGCGAGAGCGCGTCCCCGTACAGGATATCATGGTCATTCCGCCTCACAATCCACCCAACCGGCTGAAAAACCGAACTGTAACCCCATCCCCTTAATAGACCAGGAAAGAGTGTGCGACCAGTATGTCCATGTAGTTTTCCGCATGAAGTCTGTTGGTTCGTTCGTCTGCTTTTTCTACTCCGGGGTAGAAGGACATGCGGTATGCTTTTTTCAGGTCTTTGTAGCTGGCTTCGTAGTCAAAGGCGGCGGGCAGGTCGATTTTACAGGTTGAGAAGTCTTTTGCAAGAGCTTCTTTTGTTTTTTCTTTCAGCATCTGAATGACCGTTTCGGGGGCTTCATTGATTGTGGATGCACCGCAGCCGCTTTTGGTGGAGACGGTTGTGATGGCAGGGACCATTTCTTGTGCTTCCCGGCAGATTCCCTGATCGCCTGACAGAAACAGCACCGGTACGCCCAGCATAGCGGCCGTATAGCTGTTCAGCATGAATTCACTCATGCGCTTGCCGTTCAGGGTGACATAATTGGTATTGCCGGTAGATGTGTGGCTCAGCGGGCTTTCCGGACTTCCGGCTGCTGAATGGTATCCCACATACAACACACCGTCAAAGGTTTCATCAAGACCGAACATCATGTTGAACGGATGGCCGCTTTTGCCGCGGATCAGTCTGACCCCGGCCGGCATGCGCATGATATCGATATTGGTTGCATCGCCGTGGCCGTCCTTTACGACAATTTCATCTGCGCCGGCCTCCAGAGCCGCCACGCAGACCGCCCGCACCTCTTCCGTCATCCGGTCAGCAAATGCCCGGTAACAGGCTTCCGATTTATGTGTTTCTTCGCTCAATGTGGTTCCCGTACATCCTTCGATGTCCGCGCTGATAAACAGTTTCATTTTTCCCTCCTGATTTTTCCGTAACGATTCAGCAGAGCATTACGAATGCCTGCTGAATACAGCTGTTTATTCAGAACAGTTCAGCCGTGGCCGGACTGTTGCTTTCTTATGCCTGACGCACAAAAACAGAAGGCTGCAGAAATACACACCTTCCGTTTTCGTTTTACCTTATTTTTTATACAAATGACAGTATACTTCGTGTCCTTCTTCCAGAACCGTTCTTTCCGGTACTTTCTGTTTGCAGATCTCCATGCATTTCGGACAGCGTGTGTGGAATTTACATCCCGAAGGAGGATTCAGTGCGGAAGGTATGCTGCCTTCCAGAATAATTCTCTCCTTCTTCGCTTTCGGATCAGGAATCGGTACCGCGGAAAGCAATGCCTGTGTATAGGGATGGCAGGGATTGTCGTAAAGTTTTCTCTTATCCCCGATTTCAACGAAATTGCCCAGATACATTACGCCGACCCGGTCACTGATATGTTCCACAACACTCAGATCGTGAGCAATGAAAATATATGTCAGATTGAGTTCTTTTTTCAGATTGTTCATCAGATTCAGAACCTGTGACTGAATCGATACATCGAGAGCGGATACCGGTTCATCGGCAATGACCAGTTCCGGCTGCACCGCCAGAGCCCTGGCAATGCCGATTCGCTGACGCTGGCCGCCGCTGAACTCATGGGGATAACGGTTAACATGGTAAACATCAAGACCAACTTTTCTGACCAGATCGATTACCTTTTCATCGATCTCCTTTTTTCCGGAAGCCAGACCGTGAATGATCAGCGGTTCCGCGATGATATCCCTCACAGACATACGGGGATTCAGCGATGCATAAGGATCCTGAAATACCATCTGAATGCCTTTTCTGACAGGCCGCATCTGTTTGGCATTGTATCCTTCTATCTCCTCCCCCTTGAAAAACACCTTGCCGCCCGTGGGCTCGATCAGTTTGCAGATTGCTTTTCCAAGTGTGGATTTTCCGCAGCCGGACTCGCCTACGATACCGAAAACCTCGCCTTTCTGAATCTCAAAGCTGACACCGTCTACTGCCTTTACATATCCGGGTTTACCGACCAGACCATTGTGCACCTTATAGTACACCTGAAAATCCTCGACTTTTAAAATGGGCTCACTCATTGTTATTTACCCCCTTCCTGCTTCTGGCAGCGCCAGCATCTGCTTACATGGCCATTGCCCAGATCAAAGAAACCGGGTTCTTTTTCCCTGCAGATATCTGTCGCATATTTACAGCGTGGAGCAAATTTGCATCCCTCCGGCATATACTTGGGATTCGGTACATTGCCGGGGATAGAGTCCAGCTCATCCACTTCCACTCCCATCTTGGGAATCGAAGCCAGCAGCCCCTCGGTATAGGGATGACTCGGGTTTTCAAAAAGGTCATATACATTGGCCTTTTCCACAACACGGCCGCAGTACATAACAACAACCTCATCGCACACCTCAGCCACAACCCCCAGATCATGGGTGATGAAAATAATCGATGTGCCGATGTCCTTCTTTAACTGATTCATCAGATCAAGAATCTGTGCCTGAATCGTAACATCCAGCGCCGTAGTCGGTTCGTCTGCAATCAGGATCTTGGGATTGCAGACGAGAGCCATGGCAATCATAACCCTCTGACGCTGACCACCCGACAGCTGGAACGGGTATTCATTCACAATTCTCTCCACACGGGGAAGACCGGTCTTCTTCAGAATATCGATTGTAAGCTGCTTTGCCTGCTCTTTGGAAACATTCTGATGAAGGGTGATATTCTCCATAACCTGAGCGCCGATCTTCATAACCGGATTCAGGCTGGTCATGGGTTCCTGGAACACCATGGCAATATCCTTGCCCCGCATCTTTCTTCTTTCTTCATCGGACATCTTCAGAATGTCCTGTCCGTCCAGGAGGATTTCGCCTTCCACGACCTTGCCGGTGGTGCCGGTGAGAAGACCCATCAGGGAAAGGGCCGTTACGCTCTTTCCGCTGCCTGATTCGCCTACAATACCCAGAGTTTTACCTCTTTCCAGTTCAATATCCACACCATCTACAGATTTTACCGTGCCATTATCCGTAAAAAAGTAGGTATGCATATTTTTGATTTCCAATATATTATCTCTCATACTATACCTCTTTCTAATCAGATAACTTCGGGTCGAGTGCATCTCTTAAACCGTCGCCCAGCAGGTTGAACGCCAGAACGGTCAGGAAAATAGCAATACCCGGGAACAAAGTGATATGCCAGCTGCTCATCATGTAATTTCGTCCGTTGCTCAGAAGCAGACCCCATTCCGGTGTGGGAGGCTTCGCGCCCAGTCCCAGGAAGCTCAAACTGGAAGCTGTCAGGATGGAGTTACCGATGGACATGGTGTACTGCACGATAATGTTGGGAATCGCTGCAGGAAGAATATGCTGAAACAGAATCCGGGCATCGCTGGCCCCCAGATTCCTGGCCGCCTGAACAAATACACTGTTCTTATACGACAGCGTGGTGCTTCGGACAAGACGGGCAAAGGTGGGCGTCGAGAAAACGGCTACCGCAATCACTACGTTGTACAGGCCGCTGCCCAGAATCGCCACAATGGCAATTGCCAGAATGATACCGGGAAATGCAAACAGTACGTCACAGATTCTCATGATAATGGAATCGAGAATACCGCCATAATAACCGCCCAGCAGTCCCAGAATCGTACCGAGAATCGCACCGATCGTAACGGACAGAAGACCTACACTCAGGGAAATTCTGGTACCGCAGAGAATACGTGAGAACAGATCCCGACCGAACTCATCAGTACCGAACCAGTGTTTCGCACTGGGCGCCTGCATGATCGCACTGTAATCATATTCATTGATTCCGTAGGGAACCACTTTGTAACTGATAATCGCAATGATGACAAGCAGGATAATAAATGCAAATGCCACCAGTGCCGTTTTCTGCTTTCTGAATTTACGAATAAACTCTTTAAAGGGAGTCCTGATGTCATCAGATGCTGCTTTGTTTTTTTCGTTTTCCATCTTTTCTCCCTCCTAACTTAACTGAATCTCCGGGTTCAATACCGCATATAAAATATCTACCAGCAGATTGATTACAATAAAATGAAGCGAGAAAATCAAAATAAGAGACTGAATTGCCGGATAATCACGATAGTTAACCGACTCGATCAGCAGACTGCCCAGCCCCGGGAAAGCAAATACACTTTCCGTAACAACGGAACCACCCAGCAGATAACCAAACTGCAGACCGATAACAGTCACAACCGAAATCATGGAATTCCGGAAAGCATGTCCCCAGACAATTGCTTTTTCCTTCAGGCCCTTTGCCCTTGCCGTACGGATATAATCCTCCTTCAGAACCTCAATCATGGAGGAACGGGTGAAACGCGCCACTACTGCCGCCACACTGGTTCCCAGAGTAAAAGCCGGAAGTACCAGATTCTTAAATCCGTCCGCACCCGTGGTGGGAAACCACTTCAGATTAACTGAAAAAACAATAATCAGCATAAAGCCGATCCAGAAAGTCGGCAGAGAAATACCCGAAACAGCAAGCGTCATACCCGTGTAATCCTGCCATTTGCTTCGATGCCTTCCCGACCACACACCAAGGAATATACCGACCACGGAACTCCATGCCAGACTCAGCAGAGTCAGTCTGACCGTATTGGCATAACGGTTGGAAACCTCGGTCAAAACCGGTCTCTTGGTACGGAGAGAGGTACCCAAATCACCTTTAAATAACCCTGTTACGTAATTAATATACTGAGTGGGCAGGGACTCATTGAGTCCCAGCTCCTCTCTGATAATCTCAACGTCTTCCTGTGTCGCCTGTTCACCGGCCACAAGACGGGCCGGATCACCAGGTATCATTCGAACAAAAAGAAATACAAAGGTTACAACAAGAATCAATGTAGGTATTACTCCGATAATTCGTTTCACTATGTATCTGAACATACTCGTTCATCACCTTTCATTGATTAGTTAAATATTATTTTGCAGCCATTCTCGCATTTCTGATCCACAGGCCGCCATCGGGAGTATTACCGATGTTGATGATGTTCTTATCATTTGCCCATGTGTTGTAATCGGATGCAAGGCATACAAGGGGAGTTTCCTCCCAGATGATATCCTGAACCTCTGCATATGCTGCTGCTCTCTTGTCGGAATCAGCAGTTCCCAGAGCTTCGTAAAGCAGGCTGTCCACTTTTTCATTCTCGTAGTAGCAGATGTTGTAGCTCATGGGCGGTTCAGACTCGGTTGCCAGCAGAGGACGGATACCCCAGTCAGCATCACCGGTGGAAGGAGACCAGCCGATTACGTACATATCAACTTCTGCGTCAGCACCTTTGGCATCGGTATCCTGAATCTTTTCGTTCAGAATCGCACTTTCCATACCTTCCAGTTCAACAGTAATACCAACCTGTTCCAGCTGCTGTTTCAGGAATTCGCACTGTTTCTGGTTTGCAGTTGTATTGGAGTACCATACCTTGGTTGTGAAACCATCGGGATATCCTGCTTCTGCCAGAAGTTCTTTTGCTTTTTCAATGTCGTAAGCATACGGTTCATTGGCCTTGTAATACTGTACGGAAGATCCGATTACGGATTTTGCAACAGATGCGTAGCCATTCTTAACAACGGCTACGTAAGCCTCTTTGTCAATTGCATAGTTGATTGCCTGACGAACTCTTACATCGTTGAACGGTGCTTTCTGATTGTTCATCATCAGGTAACGTACAACGATACCTTCTTCTGCACCCAGAACCACGTTGCTGTCGCCCTTTAATGCATCAATATTCTCAGCAGGTACGGGCCAGATCATCTGTGCATCGCCGGACTGAACCATGGCAACTCTCGTTGCGGACTCGGTAACAGGTTTGAATGTTACGCTCTTGAAACCTGCATCGGATTCAACCAGTGCTTCGCCGCCGCAGATTTCTGCATCATATCCCCACCAGTCTTTGTTCAGTTCCACTTTCAGGTATTCGCCTGCTACCCATTCAACAAAGGTATACTGACCGGTACCGATGGCATTGGATGCACATGCTTCGTTGCCCTGTGCGATCAGTGTAGGACTTACTACTACACAGGCAGGGTGAGCCAGCGTATTGATAAATGCACCGAAAGGTGTTGCCAGCGTTACCTTAACCGTATACTCATCCACGATCTCGCAGGATTCCAGTACATTGCACAGCAGAGTTGTTCTCTTTAAGCCCAGATTCTTATCACCCCATCTGTCGAAGTTGGCTTTTGCAGCTTCTGCATTCCAGGGAGTACCATCTGAGAACTTAACGCCCTGTCTCAGAGTAAAGGTGTATTCGGTTGCATCGTCATTGGCTTCATAGCTGGTAGCCAGCATGGGAATTACGTTCATATCCTGGTCGAAACCGAATAATCCGTCCATCAGCATACGCTGGATATCACCTGACAGCGTATCGCTGGTATCCATGGGATCCAGAGTTGTAAAGTCAACGTTAACCGCTGCAACAATGTCGGTATCCTGAGATACGGACTCTCCTTCGGGAATCTCCACCTGAGCAGAGACATTCGCTGCGTCTCCCTGTGTTGCATCCTCTTTGCTTGATGTGTTGTCACTGCTTCCGCCGCCTCCGCAGCCAGCCATGGCAACTGTCATAACTGCAGCCAGCAAAAATGCTACAATCCTTTTTTTCATTACGTTTCCTCCTCGCATTAAATTTGCAGCTGTTATGATGTAAGCCGTTCCGCGTACAGCTGCCAACGCGTACGAAAACGGCTTTGATTACGCAAATACAAAAATAAAGGGGCCATTATCACCACAGCATCCCAAGCCTGGATTCTATAACGACCTCTTTGCCATTTTTTGTAATATTGCTGTAATTTTACTTATAATGATAACATTTTTGCAACATTTAGTCAACAACTTTCACGCCTGAAAGTTATAAAGTGTTACTGTTCAGAGCCAGGCAGCTTCACTCCGTTCACTTCTCTATTGAAAATTTAAGGACCCGGGACTATAATAAAAAGCAGCACAATCAAGATAAATCAAAGGAGGGAAAAACAGAATCACTATGAGACCTGTTATCGGGATTATGGCACATCTGAATGCCGGAAAAGGACCGTTCGGTCACTCCCACGCCGGCAACACCTACGTGCTTTCCGTCAGCAAAGCCGGCGGAATCCCTGTTATCATTCCAACCATTCTCTCTGACGAGGAGCAGCAAAAATTAATCGGACTGTTCGACGGCTTCCTCTTCAGCGGAGGTATTGATATCTCACCTTCTTTTTATGGAGAAGATGCCCATCTGAAGCTGGGACAGACCAACTCTTCACTGGACAAGCTTCAGATTCCTTTTCTGCAGAAGGTGCTGAAAACCGGCAAGCCGGTTCTCGGAATCTGCCGGGGCAACCAGGTTCTGAATGTAGCCTGCGGCGGCACCCTGTATCAGGATCTTTCCGAGATCCCCGGTACATACCTCAAACATTTTCAGGAAACAAAAGATGGCGATATCTCGCATCATGTATCCATATTGCCGGACTCCATTCTTTCCCGGCTGTATGACAGAGAAATCATGGTAAACAGCTATCACCATCAAGCGGTGAAGGACTGCGGCCGCAACATCGTGCCCATCGCCTACTCACCCGACGGCGTGGTGGAAGCCATTCAGCTGAAAGACTATCCCTACGGACTTGGTGTTCAGTGGCACCCCGAAACCATGTTTGCCACCGGAGATGAATCCATGCGGCCGCTCTTTGAATCATTTATTCAGGCATGCGCCGGAAATAAAAATTATTAATTACCGTTACCAAAGATTTTCAGGAGGAACCATGTTATGAAAACTGTAGCCTATTACAATGGTACCGTTGCTCCCATTGAGGAACTGACCATCCCCGCCAATGACCGTGCCGTATACTTCGGCGATGGTATTTACGATGTGGCGGTTGCCGACAATTACCATACCTTCCGTCTTGCAGACCATGTAAACCGCTTTTTCTGCAGCGCAAAGCAGCTGAAAATCCCCTTTGACATGACAAAGGAAGAGCTTACTACACTGCTGGAGGAGCTCCTGCAGAAGCTGGATGCCCCGGGCAATGCCATGATCTACTGGCAGATTTCCCGCGGAACGGCGCCCCGCGCCCATGTATTCCCCTCAGCCGACGTAAAAGCCAACCTGCTTGTCATGATCAAGCCGATGAGCCCTCCCACAGAGCTGAAGCACATCAATCTGATCACCACACCGGAAACCAGATATTCCTACTGCAACATCAAAACAATCAATCTGATTCCCAATGTTCTGGCTTCCCAGAAAGCAAAAGAAGCCGGCTGCGAGGAAGCGGTATTCCACAAGGACGGCGTCGTATCGGAATGTTCCCACAGCAACATCCATATTCTGAAGGACGGCGTACTGCAGACAGCTCCCCTTTCCCCGGCAATCCTTCCGGGCATCACCAGAATGCACCTGCTGGCACTGGCCCAGGAGAACAGCATCCCCATCAACGAAACAGCATTTACTCTGGAACAGCTGATGGACGCCGATGAGGTCCTTGTCACCAGCTCCACAGCACTGATTCGCGTAGCCGACAGCGTGGACGGAATTCCTGTTGGTGGAAAAGATTCCGAAACACTGATGACACTGGTCGATGCTTACCAGAAACTGTACAGGGACAGCGTGCAGGGATAATATAATGAACGGCCCCCTGAAACCGGCAGATATTTTCCGGTTTCAGAGGGCTGTATTATATACTTTTTATCGCTTCCGATTCTTTTTATTATACTTTGCGATTTCCCTGAATTTCTTTTCTTTTGCCGCAAGATAACTTTCGGAATCTTCAAAATATGCATTTTCCGTTTTTAGTTTCCGGTACGACAAAAACCTTTCTTCTGATAAAGTCCCCTGCTCCAGTGCTCTGCGCACTGCGCAGCCCGGTTCCGAAGTGTGGGTACAATCCCGGAACCGGCACTGCTGCGACAGTTCGTCAATATCCGCAAAAGCACGGTCAATTCCGTCTTCTGCATCCCACATGCCCAGTTCCCGCATCCCGGGAGTGTCAATCACCATACCGCCGCCGGGGAGAACAAGAAGTTCTCTGTGCGTGGTGGTGTGATGGCCCTTATCATCATTCCGAAGCCCTCCTGTTTCAAGGATTTCCTCCCCCATAAGGCAGTTGATCAGCGTGGATTTTCCGACCCCGGAGGAGCCGATAAAAGCTGCAGTCTTTCCCTTTTGAAGATAGGGCAGAATCTGCCTGATTCCATCCTTCTCCATGGCTGTGGTTTCAAGAATATCCACACCAAACGCCACGCTTTCCACAGCAATGCGCTTTTCTTCCAGATCCTCGCACAGATCTGTTTTTGTCAGAACAATCACCGGAGCTGCACCGCTTTCCCAGGCAATCGACAGATAGCGCTCCAGACGCCGCAGGTTAAAGTCGTTGTTCAGCGCCATACACAGAAATACCGTATCAATATTGGCTGCAACAATCTGTTCCGACTGAGAAGTTCCTGCCGCTTTCCGGATAAAAACACTCTTCCTCGGCAAAAGCTCATGAATCACAGCCGGACTGTCCTCACAGACATGATCTGCCATTACAAAATCCCCCACTGCCGGGAAGTCGGAAATACCCGCTGCCCGGTAGCGGAATTTCCCGGAAACTCTCGCCGGGCATTCCCCCTGATCGGTCATGATTCGGTACAAATCCTTTTCCTGCGCCAGCACTCTGCCGGGCACAAGGTCCGGGTATTCCCCTGCAAACCTGCTGACCATAGCCGCTTCGCCTCCTTCCCAATCAAACAGCTGAATTGCTTCCGATAAAATCGAATTATTTGTATCACTCATCGAAATACCTTTCTCCTCCATATAAAATGTCTGCTGTTAAAATCCGGCCCCGAAGGCATTGAGTGCTTCCGCAGCAGCATATAGTAAACGACCGTTTACTATTTATTATAATAAACGGTCGTTTACATGTCAACAGCATAATACTCATTTTCTGTTGCCTGTATTGATATTTTTACCAATTCCCATCCAATCTACTGTGCCACGGTAAATAATGCATGAAAATACCCTTTTTCTGCCATCAGCTCGTCAAAGCTGCCTTTTTCCTCAATCCGCCCGTCTTTCAAAACAATGATTCCGTCGTACCGGCGCAGCAGGGACTCTTCCAGAGCGTGCGTCACCACAATACGCGTGATGCCGTTCAAGTCAAGGATGTCACTTGTAACCTGATGTGCTGTCTGCGCGTCCAGAGCTGCTGTTGCCTCATCGGCCAGCAGCACGGAAGATTTTTTCAGCAGGCTCCGGGCAATGGAAATTCTCTGTTTTTCACCCCCGGACAGTCCCCTGCCGTTTTCACCGCAGAGATAATCTTCGCCGCGTTCTGTCAGCAATCCCTTCAGACGGGCATGGCCGATGGCTTCATCAATCTCCTGCTGCGGAAAGCTGCGGAACATGGTGACATTATCCCGGATGGATGCATTGAAGACAAATACATTCTGCTGGATAACCGACATCAGTTCATACAGTGATTCTGCGGTGATGCTGCGAAGCTCCGTACCGTCGAACCTGATTTCGCCACTGTAATCCGACCCGGCTGTCATAAGCAGATTCAAAAGCGTTGATTTTCCGCTGCCGCTGCCGCCAACAACCGCATATGCCTTACCGGCCTCAAATTCACAGGAAATATGATGCAGTACTTCCTGATTTTCATCATAGCCGAAAGATACATTTTCCAGTACGATACCCTTTTCAAGCCGGGAAATCACTTCACTTCCCGCAGAATCCGGATTTCTTTCCAGCTCTTTTGCCAGTTTATCGATCAGACCGAGAGCTGCTTTGCGGCCTGCCAGCAGCCCCGGCAATTCAGCGATTGGCTGTATGATAAAATTCATCAGGTTGACAAACATGATGACAACACCCGGAGTCAAACCACGGCCGGACAAAGCAAGATATGCACCGATGAGAAATACGCCCAGCTGTGCGAAAATACCTGCCACGGCACCAATCATGCCCACAATGGTTTTTATGCGCCGTTTGCTGAATTTTTCGTTCTCCAGTGCCTTATTGCCGGCGGCAAACAGTCTGAAAACCTCTTTCTCCGCCTTAAAGCTCCTGACAACCGCAAAGCCACCGAGACAATCGCTGAGAGAAGCAGTAAAATCCCTGTTTCTGTCTGAGACCCTGCGTTCCGCAGCCTCCAGTCTGTTTCCCGTCAGCAGGGAAGCAGCAAAGGGAAGAATCGTAACACCGACAGCAATAACAGTCATCAAAGGAGAATACCAGATCATCATGGCAAGCGCACCGATGAAAGTGACAGACTTTGTAATAAGAGAAAGCTGCTGTTCCAGATAGTTTGTTTCAATATTCACCGCATCATTGGTCAGTGCCGAAAGATAGGCTGCTGTATCTTCGTCACGGAAGGACGAAATGCTCTTTTCGGTCAGCTTCTGAAAAGCGAAATCTTTGTACTGGCGCATGGCCCGTTCAATATAGCGCGGTGTGGAGATGTAATCCAGCAGACAGGACGCCATGCACAGCAGCATAAAACCGCCGCTGATCCAGACAAGTGTGCCGATGGGCAGTGCACCTGGATTTCCTGAAGCGGCATCGATCAGCTGCTGCATCGTCCAGGACAGAATCAGATTGAGAGAACCGGAAAACAGGGAACTGAAAACCGCCAGACAGAATATCGGGATGTTTTTGTAATAAAACTGCGCGGCAAGCTGTTTTTTCAGAGTTTTTTTCTTCATAATGCCATTCTTCATATCCGGTCATCTCCCTCCACTCCGTTCATCTTCCTCCACATGGAGGACAATGTTTCATCCCCACAGGAACTGATTGCTTTCCGGATACTGTCTGCCGCTGTGAGTCCCAGATTGTCATGAACACTCGCTTCTTCCCCATGGGTAACAAATCGGATGGTATTCACTTTATAAGCAGGGGCTGCATCAAACCGTTCCGCAAGTTCTTTCGCACGGCAAAGGGAACCGTATGCCGCATCGCTGCTGCCGGTTCTGATCTGCGTATGAGCAAGACAGACGAAAAACACACCGGTTATTTTATCCAGAAAACAGGGTTTATCATCCTTTTTCAAACCGGAAAAAACATCTATGCCCCAAAACAGGACAGCCTGCGCGGAAGCAAAATCCTTTCTTTCGCAGAATACATTGACATAACCCACAATGATATTAATCAGAGAGGTGATATGATTCAGCAGAGCCTCTTCCAGAAACGGTATCGCTTCTTCGGGACGTTTGCAGTCTGCTGCCAGAGTCAGCCCGATCAGATCACTGAAAATTCCGTCAGCATTATGTTTTTTCAGAATCTCAACAGCATGCTCTCCTTCACCAAGAGCTATATACGCATTCGCCATACTGCCGTATATGGTCAGTTCCCCGATTTCCGGATCCGTATTCTGCGAAAGCAGAAGCCGGGAAGTTTCGAACAATTCCAGTGCCCGGTGCAGCAGCCTTTTGTCCTGGCTTTCCAACCCGAATACATTATATAAAACGGCACAGTTATAAACAATTTCAAAGGCATTGGGATATTTTTTCAGTGCCTTTTCTGCCTCGGCAAGCCCTGCACGATCTTTGTTGCGGCGGTACTCTTTCAGCCTCCGCACAGTGGATGCCAGCCGATTGTCCTTCATCTCATAACCCAGCAGAACATCCACCGAAGTATCAAAAAAATCAGCCATCTCCACAATCAGTTTCAGTTCCGGCACGGACAACCTGGCTTCCCATTTGTACACCGCGCCCACCGTTACACCCAGCACCTCGGCAAGCTGCTCCTGGGTCAGTCCCCTTTCTTTCCGGAACAGCCGTATATTCTCCGCAAGTTTCATCTCCATATTTCCCTCTCCCTTCTTACATCTTTCGCACTTTCATTGTAGCAAAAAGGCAGCGGAAAATGAACATACTATCCGTACTAATAGAATATTATTTTTTATACTGAAAGTATGGATTCAGCGGTTTGAATTCAGGCAGTGGGTGTGGGGCAGAAATTGCTCCCCCTGTTACTAACGGGTGCTGTACTGTCCGGATCTATAACTTGCTCTGCAGTTTCTTTCTCTGTCTGCGTTCATGGGCCAGCTCTTCCTGAAGTTCATCTATACGCTTCCAGAGATCTGCAATCGCTTCTGTCTCATCCTGGGGTTTAACATGGGGCTTTCCCTGTGCCTCCGCCTCATGCTGTATTGCTTTTCGCTCACTAATCTGCCTGTGAAACAACAGCTTAAAAACAACACGCACAAAAGGCTGGATAAAGAACATCTGTGTAAAAAAGGCAAATGGAAAGTTAAAACATACAAGCTTTAACCAGTTTGCCAGCAATCTCAGAACATCAAAACCTGTATAATATGGGTAATAGAAAATTGCGGCGAGAAAACTCATGGCCGGACACATCAGACCGACAGTTGCGCATATAATGGCACTTTCAAAAATCATGGGATGATTTTTTCTGGGGTCAAACACACGGCTTGCCAGCCTGAATGAACACGGGCTGCCCATTACAACCTCCAGACCGTAGCCAAAGCAGAACTCAATCAGTATGACAGCCCATATGGGAAGCATCCTTCCGAACATATAGACACCTCCCTGCGCATTGATTGCTGCGAGCATACCGGTTTCTCCCGTAACTGACATAAGAGTCGCTCCGTTTACCACATAGAGGCTGTAAAATACGTAAGCGTGAACCGTAATTACTACGGTCAGAAAAGCAAAGACCATTCTTTGAAACTGATTTTGCGGCATAATAATACACTCCTTTTCTTCTGATAATAATAAAGATTTCTCCTGCAAAGCTTTTCAGATTTTTTCTGCATAACTTCTATTTCTCCTGTAAAACATATTTCAAGGCATAAAAAAACACAAGTATTCTCATAAGCCCGTCTCATCCCGGCTGAAATGTACCGTGATCAGATTTACTTGCCTGAGCAATACTTGTGTCGTTATGCATTGTATTATATCCTGTTTAATTTTGCAGCTCTGTCAGTTTATCAGAAAGAAATTGAAAATTCAAGCATGTTTTTCAAAAAGCCATACGCAAAAAGGCAAAGCAATTTCTGTTTCCATCGCTATACAGTCGATTCTGCAGGCAGTACCGTTTTCAAACTCAGGTACAGTTTCCAGAAAAATTTCATCATTTTCTTTCAAAGCATACACTTCAATCTGGATTATTTCAGGAAAATCATATCGTTTCATACCAATCTCCCATTTTCTACCGGTATAATACCAGTCACCTTTCCACTGCCCGTCCACATACAATCTGGCCTGATCCCCGGAAAAACCGATCCTGAGAAAACAGTCGTTTATTTCTCCCTGTTTATAATCCCCTTTTACTCCCTCCGGATATTCAATCCGGATTTCATACAGTTTTTTATCATTTTCTTCTTTCACCAGATTGCAGAACGCCCTGGTCACAGGCACCGATTCTTCCCGTCGATATACAGAGATTTCCCCTTCCATTCTGTCAAAAAAATATCCCTGAGGCAGAACAGAAAGTGCAGGAAAACTTTTCATCTCCCCTGTTTTTCTTTCCAGCAGTTCATAACCTTCGTCTGTTTCAATAACACTGCCTTCCGTAAAAATCAGATAGTCACCATTTTCACTGAACTTCCATGCATTAAGAGCCATTTCTCTGCTAATCGTCAGAATCCCAGCATCTGCAGGAACCTTTTCCCAATTATATGCAGGATCTCCATCTGTATAGAAAACATAAGTCTGCCTCCTGCCAGCATGAAGTCTGCATAACGGTACTGCAGCTGCTGATTTCAATTCCCCATCTCCCACTTTCATATGAAAAGGCAGAAAAAAATAATCGCCATTCCGTATATCCATGGGTGAATACAGGATTTCCTCCTGTCCAATCCTCACTTTCAATTCCTTTTGGATATGTTCTTTCATGGTATGACGCCGTTGATAATTGTTCACAAAAAGATACCCGTTCTGCCTGTTCCTGCGGACAGAAAACCTCAGATTTTCAAAATCTGCAGGATCCTGCAGTTTTTCCGGCAGTACAGGCTCCATTTCGCACAAGTCACTTCCAAAATCACGAACAAACATGGCCAGAAGCTTGATTTCTCTGGCAGTATCCGATATCTGCCCGTATTCCCGGATCGGCGCTGAAAAATCATAACTGAATACAGGAAGATCATTCAGATAACCGGTCTCCCTGGATTCCTGCAGGGTGGAACATTTTCCTTCGGGATTTGTCCCGCCATGGTACATGTAATACCCGATGAGATTGACACCGCTGCCGATTTTTACCAGTGACATGGCTCCGATATCTTTTGCATCAGCTATCGGCCTTCTGTGATGGGTCACCTGAAGTCCTCCGCCCAGCTCAGCTGTGAGGTACGGAAATGCAGCCATATCAAATGTGATATCCTGTTTTCTTCCATAATCGCTTCCGATACCGTCATCATTTCTCTCACAGGTAAAAACATAGTTTTCATTGGGAGGAAGTTCTTCCGTACTCTGCTCCCAGGGGGCTTCACAGTATCCGCCCATGACCGGCAGCAGTCCTCCTGTTGCTGCTCCGCCCCAGCCCGTTGCCGTATAAAGCGGCACCACAAGCCCCGATTCTTTTGCAATTTCTGTCAGCCGCCTCATGTGCGCCTCTCCTTCAGGTCCCTGAAGTCCGCCACAGTGACCGTATTCATTTTCAATCTGAATTCCTATAACCGGTCCTCCATCTGCATGCAGAAGTCCATCTACCTGCCTGAAAATTTCAGTGTAAAACCGTTTCACCTCCGCAAAATATCTTTCGTCATTGGTTCGCGGGACATAAGCTTCATGCAGCAGCCAGTCCGGGAAACCACCGTTTCTCACTTCTCCATGGCACCAGGGTCCAATACGAAGAAACATTTCCTGAATCACTTCGTTTACAGCTGCTTCTGTTTCTATTCTTTCTCCAAATTCATATATTTTACAGGAATCCGTACGCAGCAGGAATGCAAACAATGGTTTCTCCAGAGAAATCGGTATCTGAAGTTTTTCCAGTTCTTCCTGTTTCAGTTTTTTCTCACTCCTGCCGTCAAAACAATCTTTTAAATAATTCCGCTGCAGTATCATCTGTGCCTGCTGTATGTTTTTTCTGTTTCTGAATTCATTTTTTTCAGAAACCATCATTTCTTCAATTTCCTGCAACGCATCCGCAACATTCCGAACCAACACATCATATTCTTCACTCTTTAAAAGATACCGTACATCCCGGTTTCCCATAATCTCATACAGATCATCAAAATCACGATACCCTGTCAAAAAGATCACCCGACATTTTGGCCAGTTCTCTTTAATCAGATGAAACAGCTCGATTCCAGTCATTCCCGGCATCTTAATATCCGTCATGACCACATCAAACCGCATCTTTTCCAGAAGATTTACAGCAATCGCAGCTGATTTCGCCACATGTACCTCTATATCAAGACCAGATTCATATTTGAACAATTCTTCCAGTGTTTCCAGAATGTCCGGTTCATCATCTACAATCAGCAGATTTCCCATTTTTCCTCACATCCTCATCGCTCCCCGTGTTTCACCGGAGAATCCCTTTTTCGCAGAATTCTTTTCAGCACAGCTTCCCTTCTACACAGGTAATCAGCATTTTTTTACATGATAAATTACAGAGGAAAAATCTCCTCCGCATAAATCTCCGGAATCAATAACGATTCCTGCATTCATCAGTTCACTGCCATAATAGCATCGCTCTGACCTCCCTGACAACACATATTTTTCATGCGGATCCAGACCTGTAAGCCTCAGCCGGGTCCATGGACCGTTCGGAACAAAATGCATACGATAAAATCCGGCCATTGCTTCTGTTTTATCTTTATTCACTGTCATCCATGCAGAATCATTACCCTCAAACGGATTTTTGAGCCGATAAAAATCACCATACTGAAACAGTTTCCGATGACGCTTATAAAATTCGTTGGTTTTCTTTATTAATTTCTTTTCTTCCGCTGACAGCACGCTCAAATCCAGTTCATACCCAAAAGAACCAAACATTGCCACATTTATTCTTGTTTTCAGGCTGATGTGTCTTGCATCTTCCCGCTCCGGTACCGCAGAAACATGCGCGCCCATGGAACTAACCGGATACACATAAGAAGTCCCGTACTGTATTTTAATTCTTTCGTATGCATCTGTATCATCACTTGTCCAGGTCTGTGGTGCATAATACAGCATTCCAGGATCAAATCTTGCACCTCCGCTGGCGCACGATTCAAACAAAATATCAGGGTAACGTTCCCTCAGACGTTCATACAGCGCATATACCCCCAGAATATAACGATGATAAACCATTCCCTGCTCAGTTGCATTTCCGCTCATCGAATAACATTCCGTAATGTAACGGTTCATATCCCATTTTATATAGGAAATGGGGGCGGAATTGATGACACGGTCCATCAAATCAAAAACATAATCTGTGACCTCTTTTCTGGAAAAATCCAGCACATACTGATTTCTGCTCAGTGACGGCATACGCCCGGGAGCACATAAAATCCAGTCAGGATGCCTGCGGTATAGGTCAGAATCCCTGTTAACCATCTCCGGTTCAAACCAGAGCCCGAATTTCATTCCCATATCTACAATTTTTTTCGCCAGTCCTGAAATACCTCCCGGCAATTTCTCAAAGTTTGTTACATACCAGTCTCCCAGCCCGCTTCGGTCATCATCCCTTTTCCCAAACCAGCCATCATCCAATACAAACATTTCAATTCCCAGTTCCTGTGCCGTTCGGGCAATGTCAAGAATTTTCTGTTCATTAAAAGCAGCTCCGGTCGCTTCCCAATTGTTAATCAGTATTGGTCTTTCCCTGTTCCTCCATATCCCACGTACCAGTCTGTTTGCAAACAAATGATGCAGTGTCTGGCTGATACAATTCAATCCATCACACGTATAAACCAGAAGTGCTTCCGGCGTCTGAAAGTTCTCACCCGGCCGCAGTCTCCAGTCAAACCCATCCGAATGAATTCCGACTAATACTCTGGTCATATCGTTTGTATCGACTTCAACCTGCTCCACATGATTGCCACTGTAAATCAGGCTGAAGGCATACGCCTCTCCCTGAAAATCATCTGTATGTTCACGCTTCAGTATAAGAAACGGATTATGCTCTGCGCTGCTCGCTCCCCTCCTGCTTCCGATTCCCTGCAGCCCCTGCTGCAGTTTCCTCTTTTTTTCATATCGTTCTCTGCTCCATGCCCCTGACAGCTGAACCATCTCAAATGACGCATCCGGCAGATCAACACAGGCGCTCAATGCACGTTCCAGATACACAGTTTTTTGTCCGCAATTCAAGAATCTGACGCTTCGTGCAATAACCGGATAATCAGAAAACAACGTATACGACATAATGATCTGAAGACCGGCAAAAGAATCCTCCAGCAGAATTTCCAGAGTTTCAGCCTCAGATTTTTCCTCTGTGTACACCGCAGGAAGCCCCTCCAGTTTCTTTTTACCGGCAAATATACAATGAGATTTATAAACAAAATTGCTGATTCTGCTTCCATTTTCCTGTCTGATCACATAGGCAGGCTCCCTGAAGTCACCTCTTCCAAAATCCGGATATTCCATTTTTGTATATTGAGGACTCATAAAATAATGATTTTCCTTTGTATATACCGCAAGTGCCCTCGCACCACCCTCCAGTAAATACGAAAAATCCGGCTGATGATCAATGACTTTTCCATAATAAAGATTTCCCAATTGACCATTTTCCAGAATCCTGATAATATAACTGATTTTTTTGTTGAAAAGATGAAACTCTCCTGAAACCTCGCTGAAATAAATTCCCATGTTTTCTCCTCCCTCGGATTATCTAATTCATTGTAGCATGCGGGGGAAAATCACACTTTTTGCATATTTTTACATTATTATCATCTATTGCTTTCTGCGTATACTGCTGTACTATGCCGCTTATAGGAATTCATTCTCTTCCCCTATCAGATTTTTTCTGATAACTTTTATTTCTCCTGTAAAACATTTCAAGACATAAAAACACAGGTATTCTCATAAGCCCGTCTCATCCCGGCTGAAATGTACCGTGATCAGATTTACCTGCCTGAGCAATACCTGTGTCGTTTTGCAAAGTAATATATTATATCCTGTACCACAGAATCTGGTTTGCTTCCATGTCCACATGGAAATGCTTTCCGCCTTCCGTGTATACTGTTGTGCTCTGCGGTTCGTATGTATTGTTTACGACGCAGTATTTACCGTTTTCAATGTACGCATGCACTTCCACATTGCAGTTGGTGGAAAACCATGTATGCAGGCGGTCTTCATCACTGCTGCTCCAGAGCACGGCGCGATACAGCAGTCTGTTATTCTCAAAAGTGTAGGGCAGACCGCTGATATAGACAGCGCGTCCCTTTCCGAAGCTGTTGACGGCAAGCTGTACCTCGTGTTCTTTTTCGACCAGCACAGTCGTTCCCTCCAATGCATAGATGCTCTTCTTGCCTTCACCAAAGTCCACTTCACCTTTCACATCTTCCAGAATAAAATGCCTGTGGGTTTCCCAGTTGTATTTGTCATAACCCAACGTAAATCCGGTTTCCTTTTCCACACCGAATACATTGGCCAGCTGCAGGAAACGGCCGTTTGCCTGATGACCTGTGGGCTCGCCGATACCGATGATTCCGCCGCCTTCATATACAAACTGCTTCACTGCCGATGAAATCACCGGATCACACCACCATTCGCCGCCGGTGTGTGCAGTATCCGCATCTCCCACATTGATGATCACATCAAATTCCTTTAATATGGAAGGATTTTCTTTGATATCATCAAAACTGATAAATTTCACATCAAAGGGCGCCCCGGACAATGCCTCAATAACACCTGCATAAGAATAATTCTGCTTCTGATACAGTGCATGGTGCACCATATGGCATCCCCATGCCCGCATTCTGCCCCAGCAATTCAGGACAGCCACACGTTTCACGCAGTAAGGCACACAGCCTTTGATATTGCTGTACAGTTCTCTGAATTCATCACATACGGACTCCACATATTCCACAAAATCCGGGAACTGAGCAGCCAGTTTCAGATATCCGCCGTATCCGATGCGGTCAACCGGTTTTCTCAGAATCGCTCTTCTGGCGGTTACCCAGTTTACTTTCGCTTCCTTCACCGGATCTCCGCCTTCATGGAAGGTATCCGGGAAAAAGTAGGGAAGAAATCTGCCTTCCGTATAGCTGACATTTTCAATATCACTGATCAGACGCAGTGTGGAACCGTTGCCCACGCTTCCGACCACAGCATCCAGTCCCATTGTCCTGAATTCCGGCATAAACGGTTCCGTTCCGATCCAGTGATCTCCCAGAAACATCATGGCCTCTTTTCCGTATTCATGGGTGATATCAACCATTTCCTTTACGATTTTTGCAACTTCTCTTCTCTGGAAGGCCTGAAAATCTTTATATTCCTTACGAGGAATACGGTACTGGTTGTTATAATAGCCCTGATCGATGATAAATTCCGGTCGGAAACGATATCCCGCCTCCTCCTCAAACTGCTGCAGGATGTACGGGCTGACCGATGCGGAATAGCCGTACCAGTCCACGTATTTTTCCCTGGCCAGTTCATCAAAAACCAGAGTAAACTGATGGAAAAATGTAGTGAAACGCAGGACATTGACATAAGGGTGTTCCTCAATAAATCTGCGCAGACGCTTCATGGTATATTCATGGGTCTTCGGCTGCCGGATATCAAAAGTGATCTGATGCTCAACATCCCATCCGTTGATCACAGCATTATACATATGCACCGGATCCCACATGATATATGCAAGAAAACTTACCGTATAATCATGAAACGGTTCTGTCCGGATCACCACATCCCCGTTTTCTTCCTCATAATCCCAGTTCTCCACAGGAACCACGTCCCCGGTACTGCGGTCGATTACCTCCCACCAGCGTTTGATATCATCTCTGCTGTTGGGTTTCAGCATGTCCGGATACAATCCCTTCATCAGATGGACCCGCAGGCTGTCCGATACCGCCGTATAAGCAGGCGTCATCAGATACATCTGCTGAATCTCATCCGGGTTCGCCTTTGCCCATTCATTATCCTTTCTTGTTGTATAATAGGTAGAATATACTTTTAAGCCGATATCCTTCAGCTCAATGGGAAAATCTGTCCCGTCACAGTCACGTACGGCGTCTGCTCCCCATTTCTCTGCAAGCCTTATGGTCTCATCAATCACATCCATGTCTGTGGGAATGGTTACCTGTCCCTTCATTGCCATGATCTGCTTCCCTCCTTTTCAATTTGACGGGTTCAGTATAACACAGAGGACATTTCACCGCCATAAGTATACCTTTTCCGATAAAAAAAATGAACGTTTATACAAATTCCACACAGTTTTCGGAAATCAGCGTTGCTGTTCAGCTTTTCCGCAGAGCCGGAATAAAAAGACTTTGCAGAACAAACTGTGTCAAAACCTCGTGTCCTCCCATGCATACTGCCTGTTCTGAAAAAGCATATCATGATTGATGGTCTGATAGAACAGCTCCCGGAATTTCTCACGGTATCCGGGCTGAGCCAGTGCCCACATGGTTTTCGTCACCGTCGCTTCCAGCGTCATATCATAAGCCTCCAGCAGATCAAACCGGTCTTTCATGATTTTTCCTACTTTATAGACTGCCATATCGCTTCCTTCATGAGTGACCTGCGTGGCCATCACGATAATCTTCCCGTCCTTAAGTCCCTGTTTCACCGCTTCATAAAAGCTGTGATCCCCGTGATCCGGGAACCCGCCCACTCCAAAGGACTCGATGATCACCCCGTCGTACTGTTCCAGAATCGTGTTCAGAAAACGGCCGTCAATCCCCGGAATCAGTTTCAGAAGAAACACATTGGAATTCATCTCATGATAAAAAGTCAGCGGATGGGGAAGTCTGTCCTTATCATCAATGTAAAATACAATGCGGCTGTCCTGTATGATGGCAATTTCCGGATAATTGATGCTTGAAAATGCATTGTAGCTTTTGGAATATTCCTTTTTGGCCCGTGTCCCGGCAATGACTTTTCCTCCGAAAACAATGCATACACCGTGAGCTCTGGAATCGGATGCAAAACGCAGGCTGTCCCGCAGATTGACTCTGGCATCCGTAATCGCCAGGTCAATGGGCTTCTGCGCCCCGGTGATCACCACCGGCCGGCGGTTGTACTGGATCAGGTAGGACAGCGCCGCTGCCGTATACGCCATGGTATCGGTTCCGTGGCAGATGACAAACCCGTCATAATAATCATATTTTTTCTCCACGATGGCAGCCAGCTCCAGCCACTGCTCCGGCCCTATATTGGTACTGTCCATGGAAAAAGGCTGCACCGTATCCACCTGGCAGAAAGACTGTGCCTCCGGTACATAAGACAGAAGTTCCTCCGAAGAGAGCTGGGGCGCCAGCCCGTTTTCCGTATATCTGGATGCAATCGTACCTCCTGTAGCAATCAGAAGTATCTTTTTCAGAGATTTCATGTAGTTCCTCCATTGTGTATGATGGATTTCAGTATACCATATCTGATCTTTCCTGTATTGCTTTTTCTAAATCATTTATCAGGAAGTGCCTTAAGCATGCTGATGGTTCTGTATATTTCACCGCACGCAGGGCACTTCCAGTCACAATCGCTCCTTTTTGCTTTTTTATGCAGATGCTCCAGTTGTGCACCGCCGCATTTTGGACATACAGTCGGCTGCGAAGACCACAGCCTTTTCAGCAGTTTCACTTCTTCATCACGGCTATCTGTGTACATCTCATTATCTCTCCTAATCTCATGACTTTACTGCAGGGCCAAAAATTACGGCTGAAATTTACGATCCGGATTATGGAATTAGTCTGTCTCTCTATTCTTCCAGTCTCTCAATCTTAAAAATAACCGGGCGCGTTCCGTCATTACAACAGGTAATCATGACGCTCTGATTTTTCATCCATCCGTGCATAATCGATCCACCCTGTAGAGCAGCATACACATAATGGCTGATAGCAGCCCATGCTTCAGAACAGAACTGTCCGTTCAACATAGTCAGGTAGTTATCCTTATCTACAATAAACTCCTGCCCCTCTTCAAATACAGTACATTTACCCACATTCGGATCAGCGCAGTATTCCTGCATTAAATCCTGAAAAAGTTCTTTTCTGAGAACAGTAATTCTGCAACGGTTTTTCCATCCCATAGTTTTTTCTCCAATTACAATTAACAGATTTTTTAGTTCTTCAAACTGGAAGTTATCGACGTATTAAAACACCTTTCATAAACTGTGTTTCGTTATGT
>JBJELO010000299.1:0-5452 GCA_051879195.1 Lachnospiraceae bacterium | reverse complement strand
GAAGGCGGACTATATCCGTAAAATTGCAGTGCCCACGGGTCACACGATTATTCAGTTGGACAAAAATGCACAGAACAGCATACTCCTTTACGGCGGCGCCAATCAGATGCTGACGGAAGAATTTGTGGATGAAATGCTTTGAATCCCTCCCCATTCAATGAAAAACTGGAAGCGGTTGATATGAATAAAATCAGCATTTTCCTGTTGAATGAAGTGGAAGGCGGACAGATTACGGGCCTGGCAGATCCGGATGAAGTGCTGAAGAAGATGCGTGAAATGTTTCCTCATGCGAAAATTGTGCTGACCCTGGGCAAGGATGGTGCGAAATACGCAGAAGGAGATCAGGTGTATGAACAGCCGATTTTCCCGGTGAAGGCGGTGGATACCACAGCGGCAGGAGATACATTCACCGGCTATTTTCTGGCCGGGCTGATGGAAGGCCTGCCGGTGCCTGAAATTCTGAAAATGAGTGCCAAAGCATCATCCATCGCGGTAACCAGAAACGGTGCGGTACCCTCTATTCCGTACCGGGCGGAGGTGATGGAAGCGCTGAAAGAAGACGGTAAGACCGGGAAGATATAATATAATCAAACGGAAAGAGGGTAATAACAAATGAATCAGGATCTGACAAAGGGAGCGGTGATGCCTTCCATGCTGCGTTTTGCCGTTCCCATGATCCTCGGGAATCTTCTGCAGCAATGCTACAATATTGCCGATACATTGATCGTGGGGCAGTTTCTGGGGAAGAATGCTCTGGCGGCAGTGGGATCGGCATTTACTCTGATGACATTTCTGAATTCTATCCTGCTTGGACTCTGCATGGGCAGCGGGGTGGTATTTTCCATCCGGTTCGGACAGCGGGATGAAGAGGGACTTCGGGACGGAATCTGCGCATCTTTTACGCTGATTGGGGCGGTGACGCTGCTGATTAATGTGATTGCATTTCTCTGTCTTGACAAGATCAGGTTTTTTTTGCAGGTTCCGGAAGAGGTATGGGGATGTATGAGGGAATATCTGGCAGTGATTTTCTTTGGAATCGCTGCTGCTTTCCTGTACAATTATTTCGCTTCCTTCCTGCGGTCAGTGGGCAATTCGATGATTCCGCTGGTGTTTCTTGCAGTTTCCTCGGTTCTGAATATCGGTCTCGATCTGTGGTTTGTAATCGGACTGAAGAGGGGAACTGCCGGAGCAGCAGAAGCGACAGTCATTGCCCAGTATGTGTCGGGAATCGGTATTGCCGTGTATTCCATGAAAGAATGTTCTCAGTTACGCGGCATCAGCAGAAGGTGGAAGCTCCGCTGGTCCTGCGTCAGGGAAATTGCCGGCTTTTCCATCCTGACCTGTGTGCAGCAGTCAATTATGAATCTGGGAATTCTCATGGTACAGGGGCTGGTCAACAGCTTCGGCGCCAATGTGATGGCAGCCTTTGCAGCAGCAGTAAAAATCGATGCTTTTGCCTATATGCCCGTGCAGGATTTCGGCAATGCATTTTCCACCTTTATCGCTCAGAATTACGGTGCACGTAAGGAAGACCGCATCCGGGCGGGGCTGAAAGGGGCGGTTCTGGCTTCCATGAGTTTCTGCATCGCAGTATCTGCAGTTGTGTGGCTCTTTGCCCGTCCGCTGATGGCTGTATTCGTAGGAGCAGGAGAACAGGAAGTCATACGGGAAGGCATCCGTTATCTGCACATCGAAGGTGCATTTTACTGCGGAATCGGCTGCCTGTTTCTTTTGTACGGACTGTACCGGGCGCTGGGCAAACCAGGCATGTCCGTGGTGCTCACCATCATATCGCTGGGAACCAGGGTGGTACTGGCCTACGTGCTTTCCTCTGTACCGTCCATCGGAGTAACCGGAATCTGGTGGTCCGTACCCATCGGATGGTTTCTGGCGGATGCAGCCGGAGGGATCTATTACATATTTCATAAAAAGGATATATCATTGATATCCGTGTAACGAGACGGGGCTGTGGCACTAACTTTGGTTCATTCACAGGTTAGTGCCACGGCCTTCTTTTCTGAAACTGGTGTATTTGTCATTACCAGTATTTTTCCATATATTCGGCAGCCTGCTGTTCGGATAAGGAAAAATCCAGCATCAGATCATGAAGAGCCACTTCTCTGGAAATCTGACGTCGTTTACAGAATGAAATCATTGTTTTGATTCCAGTGTTCAGACCTTCGGCGAGCCCCGCCTGGTGCCCTTCGGCGAGCCCCGCTTGGTGTCCTTCGGCGAGTCCGGCCTGGTGTCCTTCGGCGAGTCCGGCTTCATGCCCTTCGTCAAAACCCTGTTCGTAAGTCGCCTTCATATGAAGATTCGCATCGTATTCGGTTAACAGCACATTGATCACCTCCGCGCGATGTCCGATTAAAAAGTCAGCAAGAATTCCTTCACTGATGCATTCTGCTACAGCCTGTTCGATTGCCTCGGCTGTGTTATAAGAAGGATTTTTCAGATATTTCCTTACGGCTTCCAGAAAACGGGCATATTCATAAAGAAGATGGCATTGTTCCAGAAGCTGTTCATTGTGTCCGGAATTGATGTTGAGAACCGTTGCGGTAAATTCCAGACAGGACGAACTTTTATCGTTGAAGGAATCTGAAAGATAGTATTCTTTGCAGTCAGGTTCATTATGACTTCCGCTGTACAGGACGATATATCTTGGGGTGGGAAGCGTCAGCAGACGGGTTCCGTACAGATTGAGTCTGTTTTTTGCAATATAACCTTCATACAGGTGTGCAAGGTAAATCAGTCCGCGCAGCGGCATGTTGGGATTTTTTGTGCTCTGTGCCTCATACAGGTTCATATCGCTGCCGATTAAAAATGAGATATCATTTTTAATTCCCATATAGATTACATCCTGAATGGTCGTGATCTCCAGCTCATCCGGATTCTGATAGTCTGAATGATTGATTGCATTGTACAGACTTAAAAGCGCTTCCCTGTTATTGAACAGCATTCGGAACAGCGCATCCTTATATGACCGGTTGACCTGAAAACCTCCGGAAGAATAATTGTTCTGACTGTTGGATGACTTTTTAATGACCTTTCTTTTTGCATTTTTTCTGCTCACTGCTTCTCCTTTCTGTGTATGCTGAAAAGGAAAAGTAAAGCCTTGATAAGGACAGTATAACAGAAAAAAGCAACTGTCACAAGTTTCCTTTTCAACTGTGTCACATTAAAATATGGTTTTCCATATAGATAATATGGATACTTATTAAATATAATATATTTTAATAGTAATATAAATCGACTATAAAGCCAAGCATGAAAATCTATTTTTACTCTATTATTCCTATTGACACAGTATGGAAATGGGCTTATACTGTTTCCAGGCTGTTTTTGATCAGCTACAGCGAAAAACAAATTTTTGATTGCAGGAAAAAGGACACTGTTTTAGTGGCCTTTTTTCGGGTTTATGCGGGGAGGAAGAATATGTTGAATCAGTTTTCCAGAACACAGCTTCTTCTGGGAAAGGAAGCTATGGAAAAGCTTGCCGCATCCAGAGTTGCTGTATTCGGTATCGGCGGTGTGGGTGGATATGTCTGTGAGGCACTGGTCAGAAGCGGCGTAGGTGCCTTTGATTTAATTGATGATGACAGAGTATGTCTGACCAATCTCAACCGGCAGATTCTGGTAACGAGAAAAACGGTAGGAAAATACAAAGCGGATGTGATGAAGGAACGTATGCTGGACATCAATCCACAGGCGGATATTCATGTGCATAAATGTTTCTTTCTGCCGGAAAATGCAGATGATTTTCCTTTTGAGGAATACGATTATGTTGTGGATGCTGTTGATACGGTGACTGCCAAAATTTCTATTATATTGAAATCCGGAGAGAAAAATGTACCGGTTATCAGCGCCATGGGAGCGGGCAATAAGCTGAATCCGGGAAGATTCAGAGTGGCGGACATCTACGAAACGAAGGTATGTCCTCTGGCTCGCGTTATGCGCAGAGAATTGAGAAAACGGGGTGTGACGGAGCTGAAGGTGGTCTATTCGGACGAAAAGCCTGTCCGTCCGGAAGAAGATATGTCCATCAGCTGCCGCACCCACTGCATCTGTCCGCCGGGAGCGCAGCATAAATGTACGGAAAGGCGTGACATACCGGGAAGCACAGCGTTTGTCCCGGCTGCAGCAGGACTGGTGATTGCCGGGAAAGTAGTCAGGGATTTAACAAAAGCGGGAAGCAGGAAGAAATGAGAAAAGTGGGAAACCGGAAAAAATGAGAGAAGCAGAAAGAAATGAGAAAAGCGGGAAACAGGGAGAAATAATACCATGAAAACAATAACGATAGAAGAACTGGAACAGATTCAGGATAAAAACTGCTGTGTCCTTGATATCCGCCCGGCAGAGCAGTACAGCCGGGGAACATTTCCCGGAGCTGTCAATATCCCTGCAGATCAGCTGGAGGAACTGCTGGAGGAAGATGATGATGAACGGCTGGAGAAACTGCTGGAAGAAGGAAACCTGAAACGCAGAACGATCTATGTGCTGTGCCACACCGGTGAGCGCAGCCGCAGCTGTGTGGAGCTTCTGGAGGAAGCCGGTTATGATGCGGTGAATATTGAGGGCGGCTACCGGGCTTATCTGAAGCTGTCACTTTCCCGGTACATGGAACAGGAATCGGAGGAAAAACGTCAGGAAAAGCAGGCTGAGATTGAGAGAAGCATCATCAAAAAATTCCGGAAAACCATCTGGAGGCCGTTTACAAAAGCACTTCATGAATATCAGCTGATTCAGGAAGGAGATAAAATTGCAGTCTGCATCTCCGGCGGAAAGGATTCCATGCTGCTGGCAAAACTGATTCAGGAACTGCAGAAGCACGGGAAAATACCGTTTGAAGCGGTTTTTCTGGTGATGAATCCCGGGTACAACGCAGATAACTGGAAAATCATACAGGATAATGCAAAGCTTCTGGGCATTCCGCTTACAGTATTTGAAAGCGATATATTCGATACGGTAGCCGGAATCGAGCGAAATCCCTGCTATCTGTGCGCCCGCATGCGCAGAGGCTATCTGTATTCCAGAGCAAAAGAACTGGGCTGCAATAAAATTGCGCTGGGCCATCACTTTGATGATGTAATCGAAACGATTCTGATGGGTATGCTGTACAGCGGAAAAGTGGAAACCATGATGCCCAAGCTGCACAGCCGGAACTTTGAAGGAATGGAACTGATCCGCCCGCTGTATCTTGTCAAAGAGGATGCCATAAAATCCTGGCGGGACTACAATGGCCTGCATTTTATACAATGTGCCTGCCGTTTTACGGAAAACTGTGTCAGCTGCGGAGGCGGCAGGGGCTCCAAACGGGATGAAATGAAGGCGCTGATCGCACAGTTTCGGAAAACCAGCGATGTAATTGATACGAATATTTTCAACAGTGTAAAAAACATCAATCTTCGGACCGTAATAGGATATCATAAGGATGATATGAGCTACTGCTTTC
>JBJELO010000298.1:0-23352 GCA_051879195.1 Lachnospiraceae bacterium | reverse complement strand
GCATGGCACCGATTCCCAGCGAATCCAGTACGATTACAAAAATTCTTTTATATCGGCTCATCTTCATTCCCTCTTTCCGGCTTTCTTTCAGTCTTTAAAAAACTTTCCCTGATTTTTACAGGATTTTTCGTTTTCCTTTAATACCCGGATGCTTCCTCATTCTTCACCAGCTTCACGATCCGGCTTGTGCCCAGACGGTCCGCACCCAGTGAGAGGAATTTCTCAGCACCCTCCAGTGAAGAGATTCCGCCTGCCGCCTTGATTTTCACGCCCGGTCCCACATGGGCAGCAAACAGTTCAATATCATGAAACGTTGCCCCCGCTTTGGAAAATCCGGTGGAGGTTTTGATATAATCAGCGCCTGCCTCCGTTACGATCTCACACATTTTTATTTTTTCTTCATCCGTGAGAAGGCAGGTTTCAATGATGACCTTCAGGATTTTTTCTCCGCAGGCCGCTTTTAATGTGCGGATTTCTTCCATCAGCAGATCGTACTTCCGGTCCTTCAGCCATCCCAGATTAATCACCATATCGATCTCGGAAGCGCCGTCTGCAATCGCATCTTTCGTTTCAAACTCCTTGGTTTTTGTTGTCATATAGCCATTGGGAAAACCGATAACCGTGCATACTGCCGTTTTCCCCTGCAGATATTTTGCTGCCTGTTTTACATAGGACGGCGGTATGCACACGGAAGCGGTTCCATACTTAACCCCATCATCACAGATCTGCCTGATCTCATCCCATGTGGCTGTCTGCAGCAGCAGCGTATGATCCACATGCTTCAGAATTTCTTTTATATCCATGTTATACTCTCCTTGTTCTGTTCTTTTCTATGCAAATGCTGCCTGCAGCTCAGTGATTCCCGTCACAGTCCTGCCGGATCAGAGTCCTGATAGCTTCCACCGCCACCTGAATGGCCATATCCGTATCGTGTACCACCGGATTTTCCAGGCCAAGCTTCTCTCTTTCCTGATTTGCCATCACCAGGAAGCAGGAACCGGTCCGTACACCCAGACAGGAAGCGACCACAAACATGGCTGCCGATTCCATCTCGGATGCCAGGCAGCCCAGACGCTTCCATGCCTCCCATTTATTCAGCAGCTCGTAACTGACCGGCTTCACCTCCGGCTCATGCTGTCCGTAAAAGGAATCCTTACACTGCACCACACCGGTGTGAAAAGGATACCCTTTTTTCTCAGCAGCTACCGCCAGTGCATTCGTTACCTTCAGATCGGGAACCGCCGGAAATTCGATGGGCGCATACTCTCTGCTGGTTCCCTCCATACGGATGGCTCCCGTAGCAACTACAATATCGCCGCTTTTCACTTCCGGCTGCATGCCGCCGCAGGTCCCGATACGGATAAAAGTATCCGCGCCGCAGCGGTACAGCTCCTCCATGGCAATAGAAGCTGACGGCCCGCCAATCCCCGTAGAAGTCACACTGACCTTTACACCATCCAGCGTACCCGTATAAGTCACAAACTCCCGGTTATCGGCAATCAGAACCGGCTCATCAAAATACTGTGCAATCTTCACACACCGCTTGGGATCTCCCGGCATAATCACATAACGGCCCACTTCACCCTCTGCCACCTGAATATGATACTGTCTAACCGCATCTACCGAATAATTCTTCATACCAACCCTTCCTTTCAAAACTTTGTTTGTAACTGTTCAGACTTCGCCTGAGAAATAGAGATAGTGAGGCAGAGCGAACATGGTATCCTGTACGGGGACGCGCTCTCGCTCTGCGACAAACGCAGCGGTACTAAGATTTTTCGGCGCTGACGCTTGAAAAATCAAGTGCCGGCGTTTGTCGACGGTCCCCTTTACAGGACACCATGGTCATTATGCCGCGCAGGTTTGCTCCTCAGGCAGCATGAAGTTCTGAACAGTACATGGGAGAGCACGCATAATAATTGTTTGCATAACATGCGACATGTCACATATTATATTGAAATTGCCTGCGGCTTTAAATCTGAAGCTGCGGCAGTCATTTATGTCCGTTTCCCCATACTGTTCAGCACTTCATTTTGCCGGGAGAGATGATACCTGCGGCGGCGGAATAAGTGTGATATCCTGTTAAGGGGACCGTAGAAAACGCCGGTGCTTAGCGAGCTGGCCTTCGTAAGAAGGTCTGCGAGGTTAGCATCCGCTGCGTTTGATCAGAGCGAGAGCGCGTCCCCGTACAGGATACCACACTCATTCCGCCTCACCCCCCTTTCCCGGCAGAAGTTCTGAACAGTTACCTCTGCCCTTTGTCGTAGGGGATGCCTTCTGCCTTCGGGGCTCTTGATTTGCCTGATACAAATACCAGTACGATCAGGGAGATGATATAGGGGAACATATTGTATACGGTGCTGGGCAGTTTCAGGGCTACCAGCATATCGAAGCCTGTGTAGACGTTGGACAGGGCACGGAACAGTCCGAAGAGAACTGCTGCCAGTCCGATATTGACGGGTTTCCACTGTCCGAATATCATAACGGCCAGAGCCAGGAAACCGAAGCCTGCCACGCCGTTTTCAAATTTCCATTCGCTGACGCCTGCGGTGATGTAGACCAGTCCGCCCAGTCCACCCAGTGCACCGGAAATCAGCACGCCCGCATACCGCATCCTGTACACATTGATTCCCACGGAATCAGCTGCCTGAGGATGTTCGCCGCAGGCACAGAGACGCAGACCAAACCGTGTCTTGTAAAGTACGATATAGGATGCAATCAGTACCAGAAAGGCAATCAGCATAAACCAGTTGAATTCAAACCGGCCGATATTCATAATAAATGCTTTTTTTGCCTGTCCGTAGGCGATGGTGGACGATACATTATCCGCGCTTTCCGCCGTGTTGATGGCTCTTACCAGAACAACAGCCGCCGCGGGGCCCAGCAGATTCAGCGCCGTGCCTACCAGTGTCTGATCCGCATTGAATTTAATAGCCGCTGCTGCCAGCAGCAGGGAGAAGATCATACCCGCCAGAACGCTTGCCAGTATAACCAGCAGAATAATCACGGGAGCCGCCGTTCCGGCCGGGAGATATTTCATCATCAGTGCGCCGCCCAGCGCGCCGATTACCATGATTCCTTCCAGACCGATATTGATGATGCCGCTGTGTTCGGAAAAACATCCGCCCAGCGCCACCAGGATCAGTACGGAAGCAAATATTAATGTATACTGAATCAATAACAGCATTATGCTTCGCCTCCTTTCTGCTCTTTTGCAGCCAGCTTCTCATCTCTTCTGTCCAGATACCGGTTCAGCTTCACCTTGAAGAAAAGTACAAATCCGCACAGATAAATGATGAATGCTGAAATCAGGTCAGATATCTGTGTACAGTACATGGTTTTATCCACATAGGTTCCGCCGCTGGTGATATGCTGGATAAAGTAGGAGGAGAAGATGGCTCCGATGGGATTGGAGCCGCCGAGGAATGCAGCCGCAATTCCGTTGAAACCCATGGCCGGAATACTGGTCTGCTGAACCATCCACTGCTCGATTCCGCTGAGATAGAAAATCCCGGCTCCGAAGCCTGCCAGCCCGCCTGCGATCATCATGGTTACGATAATATTCCGTTTTTCGCGCATACCGCAGTATTTTGCAGCATTTTTATTCATACCGGTTGCTTTCAGCTCATAACCGAATTTTGTCTTTTCCAGAAGCACCCATACGATGACAGCCATGAGCACCGCCAGCGGTACGCCGATGGTAACAAATTCATTGTTGGAAAAGAAACTGTCAAGTCCTGCATTGGGCAGCAGTGCGCTTTTGTTGGTGCTTCCCAGAGGTCTTGTGTAGGGTGTGGACTGCTCCTTTACCTTTGACAGAAGCATGTTGACGCAGTACAGCCCGATCCAGTTCAGCATGATACAGGAAATTACTTCATTTACATTGAAATATGCTTTCAGTGCTCCGGAAAATCCCCCCACAACAGCCGCCGCCACAACAGCTGCCAGCAGGCATACGTACCAGGGCATACCGAACTGCAATCCAAAGTACAAAGAAGCACCTGCTCCGATCACGTACTGTCCTGCCGCTCCGATATTGAACAGACCCACCTTCCAGGCAAACAGGACGGACAGGGAACACATCAGAAGGGCTGAAGCCTTGACCAGCGTTGTTCCGAAATATTTCATGGATGCCGCTGCACTGGGGTAATAAAGGAAATTTTTCAGAATGGCAAGAATCGCTTTGCCCGCGCCGCCCGGATTGATAATCAGCAGCACGATATACCCGGCAAGAAGCCCGATTATGATACACAGCAGTGATCCTGCAATGGTCTGAAAGCCGTCATTTCTCAGAAAGCTTCCCTTCTTTCCGCTTTCTTTACTCATGGATGCCTGCCTCCTTTCTTCTGGAACCGGCCATGTAAAGACCCAGTTCTTCCACCGTAACCTCTTTCGGATCGAATTCACCCACGATTTCTCCTTCGTACATGACCAGGATCCGGTCCGATACATTCATAACCTCGTCCAGCTCCAGACTGACCAGAAGAACGGCTTTTCCCGCATCTCTCTGGGCTACCAGCTGCTTGTGGATATATTCAATGGCGCCCACATCCAGACCTCTTGTGGGCTGAACCGCAATCAGAAGCTCGGGATTTTTATCGATCTCCCGGGCAATAATCGCCTTCTGCTGATTGCCGCCGGACATGGAACGGGCCTTCGTAACAGGACCCTGTCCCGACCGTACATCATACTGATCTATGAGCCTGTCTGCATACTCCCGGATGGATTTCCGTTTCAGAAAACCGAACGGATTGGTAAATTGCGGTTCAAAATATCTCTGGAGAACCATATTATCTTCCAGAGAGTAATCAAGAACCAAACCGTGTTTATGCCGGTCCTCCGGAATATGACTCATACCGGAGGTCAGCCGTTTGCGGATGGATTCATTCGTAATGTCCTCACCATTCATGAAAACTCTGCCGCTTTTCAGCGGTTCCAGCCCCGACAGACCGTATACCAGCTCCGTCTGTCCGTTTCCATCGATTCCCGCAATGCAGACGATTTCATTCCGGTGCACCTGAAAAGACACATTGTTCACCGCATTGTTTTTATGGTGCTTTGATGCCACTGAGATCCCCTGAACATCAAGAACCACATCGCCGGGCTGCGCAGGTTTCTTTTCCACTACAAAATTTACATTGCGCCCCACCATCATGGCGGAAAGCTTCTCCGGCGTTGTATCCTTAATTTCAACTGTACCAATACCTTTTCCTTTTCTCAGCACGGTACAGCGGTCCGCAACCTGCATGATCTCGCCCAGCTTGTGGGTAATAAACAGAATACTTTTTCCTTCCGCTGCCAGATTCTTCATGATCGCCATCAGTTCCTGAATCTCCTGAGGTGTCAGTACGGCTGTGGGCTCATCAAAAATCAGAATCTCATTATCACGGTAAAGCATCTTCAGAATCTCGGTTCTCTGCTGCATCCCCACCGTAATATCCTCGATCAGCGCATCGGGATCCACAAAAAGGCCGTATTTTTCAGACAGCTCCACCACCTTTTTTCTGGCCTGCGCTTTCTGGAGAAAACCTCCCTTTGTTGTCTCCACGCCCAGAATGATATTGTCAAGAACGCTGAAACATTCCACCAGTTTAAAATGCTGGTGAACCATACCGATTCCCAGATCATTGGCATCGTTGGGGTTGTTGATGGTTACTTTTTTTCCATCCTTGCGGATCTCGCCTTCCTCCGCCTGGTACAGTCCGAAAAGCACACTCATCAGAGTCGACTTTCCGGCACCGTTTTCTCCCAGCAATGCGTGGATCTCGCCTTTTTTCAGCTGTAAAGTGATGTTATCGTTGGCAACGATTCCCGGAAACCGCTTGGTGATTCCCAGCATCTCAATCGCATAATTCTCCATCCTTTACGTTCCTCCTCTCTCTTTATTCTGCCGTTTTCACAATATCCTGCAGCAGCCCTCCGAAAGTCTGAAAAAGGGAGCAGGCCTCACCCACTCCCTTTGCCGTTCGATCCTGCCCTGCACAACAGTTCAAAGGATATCGCTTACATGTACCCTTCGGGTACCGTGTATATTAATCTGTTAATATGATCTGTTATTATTTGATGCTGCCGTAGTCGTTCACCTTGATGGTGGCTGCGGGCATGGCGGTTGTATCATTGGATACCGTGATCTCGCCGCTGTACATCGCTTTTACAAGCGCACGGTAATCATCTTCCGTAAATCCGTCGCCCCACTGTGTGCCTTCAAGAGGAAGCTGAACGTAGTTTTCTTCCGGGTTCTCGGATACAAGGCCCAGGTTGTCGATCTTACCTACATAATTGCTCCAGTTGCCTGCTGCAATGTCTGTGAGAACGTTGTTGACTGTTGTTGCAAGACCCTTCATGGCTGAAGTTACAGTCATGCCTTCTTTTGTTGCATCGATGATGGGTTTCTGGTCGGAGTCAACACCGATTACCTTGCCGTCGGTCTTTGCTGCCGCTTCTACTGCGGATGTGTAAATACCGCCGCCGCATGCAAATACAACTTCCACGCCCTTGGAACCGTACCAGGTATCCATATATGCTGTGATATCCGCATCACCGTAGAACTGTCCGCCGCATACGTATTCGATCTCAACATCCCCGGATACACCGAGTTCTTCTGCTGCCTTGTCAGCCCCCTGTACATAACCGTAGCCGAAACGGGTTACTGCCGGTACGGACATGCCGCCCAGGAAGCCCAGATGTCTGTAGCCCAGTTTCACAGCTGCATAGCCTGCCATATAACCGGAAAGCTCTTCCTGATACGTACAGCAGTAAACATTGTCCGTGTTGTAGTAATCTGCTGCGTTATACTGTTCCGGATGTGCGTAGTCATATCCTTCACCAACACCCTTTTCACAGATATCGCCTGATCCCACGTCCAGTGCAATGAATTTCACATCGGGATACAGCTCTGACTGAGCAACGATGGTAGCCGCAAACATGTAGCCGGGCATTACAACCACGTTGGCGCCGTCTGCAACCGCCTGATCAACGCTGGCGTTGCGGGCTTCGTTGGAGTCACTTTCCGGTTTGTAATAATTGAAATCAGCGCCGTTGGCTTCCGCCCATGCCTTACATGTCTCATAAGTGGTCTGGTTGAAACTCTGGTCCGTGATATCACCGGAGTCGGTAATCATGGCAATCTTCATATCAGCTGCCGATGACTCCGCTTCCTGTCCGCCGGCTGTCTCGCCGCTTCCGGAACCGCCGGAACTGCTGTCTGAACCGCCGGATCCGCATGCTGCCATTGAAAGTGCCATCACACCTGCAAGTAACAATGCAACAATTCTTTTCTTCATAAATATACCCTCCTGATTGCTGTGGATGTCTGCAGTTCATCCGACTGCACATGGCATCTGTCCCTTTGTTAATAAGTCACTGAATCAAACTTATCGCACAAAATGCACCGATTCCGTTGTTATATCAGCACATCTTAACGTTTTCATCGTCTTTCTGCACTTTTACGGAGCCGGTTTATAACAGAAGTATAACATATGTCCCTGTTATAATATAGGACTTAAGTCCCTTTTTTAAAATTTTATTTGCATTTCGTCGTATTTACATATGTTTTTTCTCTATTTTTTGTCTATTTTTGCCTGTTTTACCTGAAATTACCACAGAACCGGAGTCCCTCCTTGCCGCAGGACAGGGCCGCATGGCCTGTGAACCATGCGGCCCTGTGAATTCTGCCGCAGTTATTGTTTGTACATTTCAAAAGTTTTATACCCACAGCCGAAAGCTGCAGCACGTCCCGTCTTCTTTCATCTCCATATTAAGATACAGATGATGCTTTTCCAGAATCTTTTCTGTCAGATAAAGTCCGATTCCGGTATTCTGCTCTCCGGACGATTCGCCCTGATCCGGTATCACCGTGTTCTCCAGAATCAGCTCATTTTTTCTGATCCGAATGGAAATACTGCCATTTTGCCGGTTATGTACCACTGCATTGACAAGCAGATTCCAGACCGCTTTTTCCAGATATTTGGGGTCACCGACCACTGTAAATTCCGCTTCGTCCTGTCTTTCCACAGTCAGATTTTTCTGTTCCGCGGCAGGCTCCAGCTTCTTCAGCTGTGTATCCAGAAGTTCATTCAGACTGACAATTTCTTTCTGCAGCACCAGCAGGTCCGAATCCAGCTTGGAAGCATCGATCATGTCAAGAACCAGCCGATCCATTTCCTCCGTCTGCCGGATGATCTGCTCCACATAATATTCCCTTTTTTCCTCCGCCGTATTTTCCGCCAGATTCTCCGCAAATGCCCGGGTGATGCCCAGCGGTGTTTTCAGTTCATGGGCCACCGCATTGGTAAAATCCCGTCTGCCCTCCTCCATCTGCTCCCGTTTTCCGGCAGTTCTCTGAATCACATATAAAACCAGAAACATACAGGCCAGGATAAAAAGGCAGCTCCCCAGGTAAACAAAACGCAGCATATGAACCGCCGACCGCACAGGATGAGTTTCCGCGGCCACAAACAGATAGTAGTAGGGCTCGGCCAGTGTCATACTGCCGGAAGTTTTTTCTTCATAAAACGCATCACTATCTGCCATAACAACCGGATAGCAGGTCAGAGTCCGGTTCCACCGGTCTGCTTCGAAACCGATACCCGAGGTTTCCTCCAGAGTTTTCCCTTCTCCGCTGTACATACGGTCCAGAGCCGTCTCCATATCCAGTATTTTATCAGGAAACTGATGCAGATATGTATGATCCATCCAGGAAAGCCACTCCCGATATCCTTCCTTCAGCCCCGGAAACATGGCTGTGGAAATGCTGTCCCAGTCTGTCACTTCCCATCCCCCGGCCTCACCCTGTCCATCGGTCCATGTAAAAACCACCTCATCATCTGTCTGTTGATAATGCAGCACCCTGTCCACATCATCTTCTTGTATATACCCCTCATACTCCGAATCAATATTCCGATAAACGGGAATTTCCTCCGACCACATGGCTCCGGTGAGAGAATCAACTTCCGCTTCCGGATTGCGGTCCATGTCGCTCCATGTGATTTTCTGAACTGCCAGATCGGTAAGTGCTGTTTTCTGCGGATCGTAGTCATCATACCCCGCATCGGGATCATAGTTTTCTTCTGCAGCTCCATTCCGCACACGGATGGAAATCCGATAGGGTTCCGGCGAATGCTGCCTGTCAGTTTTCTCATTCTGCTCCAGATATTCGCCAAGCTGCTCCAGCTCCTCCCGGCTCAGATATTCACCGGCATCATAATAAAAACTGTTTGTCGCTGTCATCTGACTGTCTTTCCGGACCGATGAAGTCTGTATTCCCAGAAGAGAACCGGTCTGTGCCAGTTTATTGCCTTCCATATCGTAAAATGCCGCCGATATCTGCTGATACCGGTCGCTGTGCATGGCCAGCAGCTCTGTCAGATAAGCCTGATAGCCCATGATTGTCCCGGTGATCCCCTCAGACTTCATTTCCCTGCGCGTCTGGTCTGAAGAAGACAGAAATGATACCAGAGAAACAGAGTATTTCACACGTTCATGATCCATTTCATTTTTCCTGTAAAAAGATGCAAAGACCGTGGCCGCAGCCATGGACAGAACATAAATACAGATAAATACAGAGATAATAATCGTTTTCATGTTCCGCTTCATGCCGTCACCTTCCTTTCATCCAGTAGCCCGATTTTCGCGCTGTGCGGATTTCCTCTCCGTTTTTCCCGAGAGCCCTGCGCAGTTTTTTGATATGGTTATCCACCACACGGGGATTTCCATCGAAATCATATCCCCAGAACCGGATCAGCAGCTGCTCCCTGCTGAAAATCCGGCCAGGATGTTTCATGAAGAAAACCAGCATCTCATACTCCAGAGGAGGGAGCCTGCATATCCTGCCGTCACTCGTTACCTGACGAATTGTTTCATTAACAGTGATTCCCCTTATCTGCAGAAAACTGCTGCATTTTCCCTCTTCTCCCATGATACAGTTTTCCCCTTCGCCGCTTCTCCGGTTTTGAGAACGTTTTATCATAACCTGCGCTTTGGCATACAGCACAGGGAGGGAAAACGGCTTTACCACATAATCGTCCGCACCCAGCGCATAGCCGTTCAGCTCGTCTTCTTCCATGGCACGGGCTGTAATAAAAATCACGGGAACATCCGCCGGACCGGCTTCACCTTTACGGATTCTCCTGCAGACCGAAAAGCCGTCCGGTCCCGGCATCATCACATCCAGAAGAATCAGGTGATAATTTCCTTTTTTTGCCTTCTCCAGTGCCTGCACACCATTCGACGCCGTATCTGTAATCCATCCCTTGCCTGCGAAATAATCTGTCACAGCCTCCTGCATCAAAGCATCATCCTCCGCAAGCAGCAGGCGACAGCCGGTATTCTCCATGGGATCCCCCCTCTAAACGTCGGTAAGTCCGACTATTTTTTATCTGTCTCTATCATACCACCTGAATGTATCCTTTTGGTATCCCGAACAATTGTAAACATTTTTTAATCATTAACAACCCAACTGCCGCTTCTCTTTGAACCAACTCGTGCCAACCGTCCCATTTCTGACAATTCTTTTATTGTTCTCTGAACGGTACTTCTCGACATAGATGCATTTTCCATAATCTCTTTTTGAGTAATAGCCGGATTATTACGAATCATATTCAGCAATAGTTTTTGATTAGCCGTTAAAGCTTCATTTAAAGCTTCATTTAAAGCTTCATTTTGGGATGTTTGAAAATTCAAGTTCGGAAGTTTCACCGTAAACTCAACGCGATTAGAACGGAATGTCGGTTCCATACCTGTCCGAAAGTTAGCAGCATTTTTATATGCAGTACGAATTTTACTCAAACCACTGCCCTGACGCTCCATATATCCAAGACGTGCAAAAATATCAGCCAGAATAGGATTCCTTCGAGTAGATGGAATCTGACGCTTTTAAGCCAGCTTTTCATTTTCCTGCGTTCAACAGCCTGCTTTTTATCATATTCTGTGGCTTCTCCGAGAAAATCTGTCATCTTCATGTGTAATCCTCCCTTCACATTAAACTAAATATTTCCACATCATTGATATTGTACCACACAAAATTCAGTATTAACAGATACATTTATAAATGTCAGCTTCTTTTCGTTAGAAAAAAGCCCGCCTCCGGGGAGTTTTTCTCTCTCCGGGGCGGGCTTTGCGGGGTTTTGTCTGTTGGATTATGTCTGTTTTGTCTGTGTCTTCAAATAATCTGCCGAGTCACATTGATCTGTGGGGGGACAGATCAGGTGAACTGCTCCAGTACCCAGTCGATGTCGCCTGTTGTTTTCAGTTTTTCCAGACGTTCTTCATCTTCCAGCATGTTGCAGATCTCGCTGAGCAGATCCATATGTTCGTTGCCGATACCGGCAATACCGAAGATCAGCTGTGCCTTTTCATCACCGAAGTCTACGCCTTCGGGATACTGGAGGAAGACAATACCGGTCTTCTTTACGGTACGGTGTGCCTGGGTTGTTCCGTGGGGGATAGCTACACCCATACCCATGTAGGTGGTGATCAGTTTTTCACGTTCCTGCATGGCGTCGATATAATCGGCTTCTACATAACCCAGTTCGTGGAGCAGCTCACCGGCAGCGCGGATTGCTTCTTCCTTCGTAACGGGTTTCTGTCCGAGACGGATACCTTCCTTTACAATTACCTGCTTTTTAACAGGTACTTCAGGGATCACTACGTCTGTATTTTCACCGGCAGCAGGTGCTGCTGTTAAAGGAACGTCATTGGTTGTTAACTGGAAGTACAGATTATCCAGTTCGGGGTCAGCCAGGAAGTTGCCGATGGTAACCAGCTGTGCCTGGGGTGCGGATTTTTTCGCACGTTCAGCCAGAGTTGTCTGAACAACAGCGATATCACAGTCTCCGGGGATGTTGTCTACGGAGGTATTGATTACGGTAATGTCCGGGCGGGCTGCTTTGATTCTGTTGCGGAATTTGGTAGCGCCCATTGCAGAAGATCCCATACCTGCATCGCAGGCGAAAACGATTTTCTTAACTTCACCGGTACGTGCGATTGCCTTGGGAGCAGCCTGACCTTTGGCTTCTGCCTTCATGGCTGCCATTTCGTTCTGTGCTTCTTCCAGACTCTTGCTGCCTGCCATTCTGACAATGGGGGAAGCAATGGCAAATGAGATACCTGCAGACAGGAGTACGCCTACGATAACCTTCAGCATATCGGAGCCGGGTGTCATCATCAGGTAAGCGATGATGGAACCGGGTGAAGCAGGTCCCTGCAGACCGCAGCCTGTCAGTGAGAACCAGAAGATAGCAGCTACATTACCAACGATAGGTGCAATAATAACCAGCGGGTTCATCAGGATGTAAGGGAAGTAGATTTCATGAATACCGCCGAACAGGTGAATGATTACAGCACCGGGTGCGGAATCCTTTGTTGCTTTATCTTTGCAGAAGAACATGTATGCCAGCAGAACACCAAGACCGGGACCGGGGTTGGGCTCCAGCATGTACATGATGGACTTACCTGCTTCAGCAGCCTGTGCTGTTGCAAGAGGGGTGAAAATACCATGGTTGATGGCATTGTTCAGGAACAGAACCTTTGCAGGCTCGATGAATATAGCTACAAGAGGCAGCAGACCGTGGTTAACCAGGATGTTGACACCTGCGGAAAGAACGCCGAGAACTGCGCTCATGAAAGGTCCGATTGCCAGATATCCAAGCATTGCCAGAAGCATACCGATGATACCTGCGGAGAAGTTGTTGATCAGCATCTCAAAGCCGGCGGGCATATGGCCGTCCATGGCTTCGTCAAATTTCTTGATACAGAAACCGGCCAGAGGACCCATAACCATGGCTGCCATCAGCATGGTGATTTCCGTGTTGCTCATGATGGCACCGACTACGGCGATTGCACCAACCACGCGGCCGCGGTCGCCGCCGATCATTTTACCGCCGGTGGAAGCGATCAGTATGGGAATCAGGTAAGTCAGCATGGGACCTACCATGCTGCTGAAGCCTTTATTGGGAATCCAGCCTGTATCGATGAACAGTGCAGCCAGAAAACCGAACGCAATCAGCGCACCGATATTCGGCATGACCATTGCGGACAAAAATTTACCAAAACTCTGTACTTTACTTTTCATGTTGTAAACCTCCATTTGATTTCAAAACGTGATGGCTGAAAATACTCCTGAGAAAAATATTTCTGAGAGAAATACTTCTGAGAGTCATCATGCCGTGTCGGGAAAACCATGCAGGGAATTTCCCGACGCAGCCGAAATGGGGGATTATGGAAACTACAACTGAAAATACAATCGAAAATGTAAAGTATCGTTACTAAAAGTACTGTAACCTAAAGTATCGTTACATTATTTTTTCTGCACTCCAGGACAAATTCTTCCGGAAGGAGATCATCCGATACGATGATATCCACATCCTTCAGACTGCAGATATTGAAGGAACTGACAGCGCCGATTTTGGAAGAATCCATCAGTACGATGGTCTGCCTCGACTGCCTCATGGCCGTCTGCTTCAATAACGCCTCATCGTTGCTGCCACAGGTAAACCCCGTATCATAGCTGAAGCTTGTGACACCCAGATAGGTCTGGGCGAAATTGACCCGTTCCAGCTCATGGATGGCAGAATATCCGTACACGCTCAGACTGTAACGGTTCAGATTCCCGCCGGGCAGTGTGACAGACGGCTTTTCCAGATTGGCCAGCTCCGTGGCGCAGGTTAATCCTGAAGTATATATCAGATTGGACTGATCGGGGAAAATGCGGGCAAATTCTGTTGTGGTGCTGCCGGAATCCAGAAAAATATTGGTATTCGGCTGCAGAAGCGTCAGCGCCTTTTTTGCGATGCGCTGCTTTGCCTGTATATTGCGGACAGAACGTTTATTCATGAAATCATCCGTACCTATTACCACCTGCACAGATTTGGCTCCCCCATGGATACGCACGATCCGTTTCGCTGTATCCAGCGCTTTCAGATCGGTGCGCAGAGTCATTTCCGAAACATCGGGAAAGGCCTTTTTGATCTGTGTGAATTTTACCGTTCCGTTCTTATTGATCAGTTCAACGATTGCATTTCTGCGGCTTTCCATTGAATCCATATATGTATCCTCCTGTTTTTGGATCAGGCGGGACCCGGACGGGGATCGGAGTCATCCGGATTCCCGGCACCGGACTCCCAAAAACAGGAGTCCGATGCATTATTCAGTTACAAAATTGGCAAGCAGATATTCTTCTGCTTCGGGAGACCACAGACCTTTGTTGGCATCAATAATATCTGCCAGGGCAATCAGACGGGGATCATTTTCTGCTTCACCTCTTGCACGGAAATCAGTCAGTGCAGTCAGAGGCATGGACAGATGTGTGTAGATCAGCTTCTTGCCGCCGGGAATCCCCGGCAGATTCAGAGTGGTGTCTGCAGCTGCATCAAGACCGCCTACATGTGTTACCATAACAGCGGGATCGATCCGTTTTGCAGCAGTCAGTTCCAGAGATTCGATCATATCTGCGGTGTTGCCGCCTGTGGTACCCATTACGTGTGTAGAATTGTAGTGTACATCGTAGAAGTTCATTTCCGCACTGAATTTGTTGTCAGTGGGACCTGCAAAGAAATTCAGGCAGCCATCGCGGCCCAGGATTTCGCTGGACTGTTTTACAACAGCAGCAACGGGAGCGTAGCAGAGAACATCATCATATCCTGTACCGCCGGAAATTCTGCGCAGTTCAGCAACCGGATCTTCAAAATTGCCGGTATTTACAAAATGCAGTTCAATTCCCTGTTCAGCATATTCAGCCGGAGGGAAGAGATGTGCTGCACGGTCCAGACGTTCCTGATTCAGGTCAGTCACAACAACCATGGAAGGACGAACGTCACGATGCAGAGCGTAGGTCAGAGCGCCCAGACCCATGGGGCCTGCACCTGCCATGATTGCCAGCTTGCCGCCTTCTTTAATACCCATCTGATGTGTGTAAACACCCATCTGTGTATGGTAAGCAGCGTTGAAAGCACCGATACTGCAGGACATGGGCTCAGCCAGAGATGCTTCATAGTAAGCGCGTCCTGTGTACTCCAGCATGCAGTCACATTCCATAACTTCTGAAGGAATGATGCAGTAGGTAGCATCTCCGCCGCAGAACTCGTAAGAATATCCGGGGCTCCACATGGTTCCCTTGTAGTTCAGAGCGGGCTGAATCGTAAACTTCATGCCGGGTTTGAAACGGTCCTGATGGTTCTTGCCGACTTTAACGATGTCACCGGCAAATTCGTGACCTGCAATCGCGGGATGTTCTGCAACATCATCATGTACACGCTTGTGAGCCTCACCAAGAGTTGCACACTTGTAGGTGGACATGCAGATACTGTCGGAAACGACTTTAACCAGGATTTCGTCATCAGTAATCTCCGGAAGTTCAAATTCATCCAGTCTCAGGTCATTGGCGCCGTGAATTCTAACAGCTTTAGCTTTCATAATAAAACTCCTTTCTATCATATAAATTATTATGAACTTTTGCAATGAAAATAATGAAAATATTTCAGAGGTCTCCCGGGAATTTCCTGTAAAAACTCCCGGGGTATACGGTGATAAGCGGTTTCACCGTATCGATATGTGACTGTAAGCGGCCATTCTGCAATCCTTCTGCCATAGATTACATGACCGGCTTACATTCTGTGAAATACAACCTTGGGAATCAGTTCTTCGATTACGCTGTATTCTGCAGCCTGAGTACCGCTGCACATCACATTGGCTGCGCCGGTAGCGGTGGAAAGGCGGACCGTGTCTTCCAGACTCATACCTCTTTCCTCGGCTACAGCCAGGGATGCAACAACACTGTCGCCTGCGCCGACTGTGCTTCCTACAGGAACCTTCAGTCCTTCTGCGTAAATGATTTCATCCGGTGTTACATACAGTGCGCCGTCACCTCCCATGGAAACAACGACCTTGCCGATGCCGTACTGCTTCATCAGATCGCGGGCTGCTTCTGCCAGTTCCTCAGGTGTCTCCAGTTTCTGATTCAGCAGACCGGAAAGCTCATGGTTGTTGGGCTTGATCAGGTAAGGGGACGCTTTGATGCCCTCAGCCAGCAGTTCGCCGTCAGCGTCGAGAAATACTTTTGCACCGGCTTCGCGGATTGCTTTGATCCAGACACCGTAGGTATCTCTGGGAGAACCCTTGGGAAGGCTTCCTGCCAGGATCACGATGTCATCAGCGGAAATCATGGAAAGCAGCTGTTCCAGCAGACTGTCCAGAATCTCCTTCGACACGGTCACACCGGGTTCATTGATGTCGGTGTTGGTGTGCAGCTCAGGATCAATGATCTTGAGATTGGTACGGGTCTCGCCATCCACAAAAAGGAAACGGGATTCCAGATTCATCTTATCCAGAGCCGCCAGGATGGACCGGCCTGTCTGGCCGCCCAGAATACCGGATGCAATGCTTTTGCCTCCCAGCTTGTCAATCACCTTGGAAACATTGATGCCTTTTCCGCCGGGATCTGTACGCATGGTCGTAATCCGGTTCACACTGTCAACAGTCAGAGAGGGGATCTCAACAGTCTTATCCAGAGCCGGATTCAGTGTAATGGTGTAAAGCACGATAGTAAACCTCCTTTGCAATGCTGCTTAAAACTTCTGAACTATCTCTTCAAAACACTTTGTATTTTGTTTCAAAATCAATTTCGGTTTCAATTTGAAAATTTCTTGAAAACCGATTGAAATTATTGTTTCAAAAGTTCTAAGTTGTTGTTTCAACGATTGTGACTTTAGAATATCACTGTTTTTTTGATTTGTCAATGGGTTTTTGGTAATTTTTGAGAAAATATTTGTTTCTTTATTTTTGTTTCAAAAGTTTCAGAATATAAAAATAAAAAAGGCGCGCCACTTTTATTTTCAGTGACGCGCCTTTGTATAGTTTTCGTTACAACAATATTATTTCAGGATAATATCAATGTCCTTTGTTGCTCTAAAAGTCATATCCTCGTTTTCCATCAGCAGATCACAAGCAGTTCCTCCGATCACAACATACTGATCTTCGAAACCCTGAAATTTCTCTTTAAATTTTGTAAATCCAGTAACCATTTAATCTGTCCATACTCCTTCCAGTAATTCTTCAGCGGCTTCTTCTATTCGTTCATCTTCATTTCCTTCAAAAGATAATGCAACCGACAATTTATCTGCCAGGTTATCTTCAGAAAATTGTTTTGGATCGTATTCCCATAACTCAAGTTTAATCTGTTCATCAGGATCAATCAGTTCATTCACCAATTTCTCTTTCGCAAAGGACCTTGCATAAACAGCGTATGTCATCACTCTGCTCGGATTCAGCATCGTTGCTTCAGCTAAAACAGAATCACCAGCAATAACCATATCAGCTGTAATCTCTGCTTTGTCCAAATAACCGATTCTACGAACCGGAGATGTCATATATCCTTTTACTTTTTCATATAACTCCCGCCCACTGTAACCGGACTCTATTACTTTGTTCACACCATCTTTTGTTGTATGAAATAATCCGGTTGCTTCAAGCTGTTTCACCGCCCGGCTCATAGTCATTGCTGTAAAAGGAAGCTTTTTTGTAGCGTCAGAAACATATAGTTTTTTGCTGTTGTTATAAAGATACATCAAAGCTAATTGCTGCGCAGAAAACATAAACTTTGTGACTTCTTTTGCTTCTTCGTCTTCTTTCATTAAAAAGGTTCCCATAAACGGTAAGAATGCCTGCTTGCCGGTAATAAAAGGAATTCCGCTCTCTATCATCTTTTTTCTTCTGTATAATGAAACTGTTGGAAGTTTTATTACTACCGGAACATTGTCAATTTCCTGTATTCTCTTTATCTGTTTTTTTAACGCTGGAAGGGTAACAAGTTCTTCCGTTGGAGATAACACAAGACATCTGCATCCATTCAATATTGCAACTGCAAAATCATAGCTTCCTGCAATATACATCGGCAATGCCCCTTGTTTATTCCAGCTTTCATATTTCACCTGTACTCCAAATATATCCGTAAGCATATCCATAGCAGGACCTCTTTTCACTTATTTTTATTTCATTATAACTTTTATAAAGTTAAAATGTAATGTTTTTAAGTTAAATTATTTATTTGGAAATATTTTGCGGGGATTTCCGTGCATAAATGCGCAAAAAACCAATCGCAAAATTTTACGATTGGTTTTACGAACGTTTTTTATAGCGCAAATGGTGGAGATACTTTCAACTGAGATGGAAATCAGCCTTATTACATACAGTTTTGGAACAGACCTATAGCAAGACAAGAAATTATTGCAAAAATTCAGTGGCTCAGAATGCACAGGACAACCAAGGGTGTCAAGATGATTCATGTCATCGATTAATGGAGCATCAATTCCTACAAATACAACACCCCGTTCCATAAGCAGTCTGGCTGCATTTACAGTCAGATATAGAGGATTAATACCATATTTTTCAGTGTTAAAATACTGATCAAATCCAGTACATAAAAGCACTGCCCCTCCAGTTTTACCAATATCTTTAATATCATCTGTATCGATATAATTCCAGTCATCTCTTTTTCTGACTACTTCATACACCAGATTTATACATTTCTCAAGTGGAATATCCGCAACAGAATATCCATCAGGCTTTGTGGGGAAGCAGATATTTATAGACTACTCTTCCACCGCTTCATACACCCGCAGCATTTCCCCGACACTCCAGGCCTGAGCGAAACAGCCTCTGGATGAGGACGGATTCTTTCCATCATATATTTCGGGAAGTTGTCCGATACATCCTTCCCGCATGGCGCTTTCCATGACATCCAGCGCTTCTTTTACCATATATTTTGCCTCTTCACTGTAATCGTGAACTTTCAGCCAGGCCAGATAATAGCCGCCCAGCGGGAACATCCATATGGTACCCTGATGGTAGGCCATATCCCGCTCATACATGCTTCCTCCATAGTGTGCATGAAACTCCGGGTCATCCATGTCCAGCGTCCGCAGGCCGTAAGGCGTATAAAGCTTTTCATATACCGTATCCACAATGCGCCTTTCCTTTTCCCTGTCCAGCATGGTAAAGGGCATGGATACCGCCCAGATCTGATTGCACCGGATCTGGGTATCCGCACAGGTTCCTGATATCACATCCTTCAGACAGCCCTTTTCTTCCATCCAGAATTCTTTTTCAAAAGAAATTCTTACTTTTTCTGCCAGCTTCCCATAATCGGTCTTTTTCGAACCTGTACCTTTCCTGTCGTTATTTTTCAGGTCTTTATCTTTTCGGCTATTTTCTTTTTGGAGATTACCTTTCCGCCCGGCATCTTCCTCTCCCGCTGTCGAAATAAAACTTTCGAACATTTCCATAACCCGCAGTGCATTGTACCAGTAGGCATTGATTTCCACCGGTTTGCCGTGGCGCGGAGTAGGAAGGATCTCTCCCACGCGGACATCCATCCAGGTTACCTGAGACAGGCCTTCCCCTGCAAGAATCAGACCATCCTCGTCCATATGGATACCAAAATCCGTTCCTTTTATATAATTGTCAATAACGCGTTCCATCACCGGATACATTTCCATGACAAATGCTGTGTCCTTTGTAGAAACATAATACAGATAAACACAGTTGATGAACAGCAGGGCTGCATCCACCGTGTTATACATGGGTTCATGACCGCCTTCCGGGAACAGATTCGGCATCAGACCGTTTCGTTCATTTATGGCAAAAGTACGCAGTATTTTTTTCGCGCTTTCATACTGTCCTGTGGAAAGACATAGACCCGGAAGGGCGATCATCGTATCTCTTCCCCAGTCCTCAAAGAACGGAAAGCCGGCCAGAATGGTGTCACCACCTGTAGATTCCCTTTTAGCAATAAACTGATTAGCGCTTTTGGCAAGCATTGTGGCTGCATCCGATTGAAAATCGGCCCGCTCCGAAAGTCTATTCCGATACATTTTCAGGCCGGTGATCATATCCACTACCGTATCTTCAGATTCCTCCATTTCATAAACAATCTCCAGCACATCCGAAGTAAACGGCGCTATGCTGCAGAAAATTTCATGGTTCGCTGTTGCATGTCCCTGTTCTCTCCGTCCGTCGCAGGCATCATAGCCGTAATAATAATTTTCCGTCTTTTCCGGTATTTCGAAAACTTTTCCGTTTGTCCTGAAAAACAGGCTCAGACCGCCGGAAACAATCCGGCCTTTGTTCCTGTTCCAGCCGCCCGCAAAATCCGATACCCATTCGGCTGAAAATACCTGTTTTTCATCTGGTTCCATACCTTTGGGAGAAAACTGAAAAAAGGGCGTCAGCACCAGTCTGCACCGGGTCTTTCCTCTGTTGCAGATTTCATACCGTATGCCGATGGCATTGGTTCCCTGCTTCATTGCCATTTCCTTACGGATCTCAACGCCCTCCACCTGAAATTTCCAGACAGGTGTATCTTCATATGTAAAACAGTCGAGAAAACGATATCCTTCCTCCCTGTGTCCGTCAGCAAATTTCTGGCTGGATATCCTGTATTTTCTGTCTCCGATTTCCACTCGCTCTCCAAGACGGTGCAATATATTATACCGGTGATTCGGCGCCTGCGTGCACGCCATTAAAAGTGCATGATCATTGCGTGCAGCGGATCCGATCATGGTCAGTGACGAAAAACCGCCCAGACCGTTTGTCATGAGAAAACAGTTTTCTTCGCCCCGCTCCATTGCCTTCCAGTCCTGTTTACCGTATATCATTTTCATGCTTTCTGCTTTTCTCCTCTGTTCTTTTGTGACGATTCAGCAGAGCATTACAAATATCCGCTGAACTGTTGCGTTTTTTTCCAAGTATAAGAACTTCTGACGGTTTCAACATCGCCTCTCCCGAAATTTCCGCAGATTCTTTCCATTTGAAGCTGCTTTCTTTATCCACCAGTATCTGCCAGTTTCCGTCAGGCAGTTTTATTTCCATACCTTTGTTTCTGCTGTTATATGTAATATAGAGGACATCCCATGCTGCATCCGTAAAATCTGATACAGTGTCTGCTTCATTATCTGATATAATATCTGCCCCGCTATCTGATATGCGGTCCGGTGTATTGTCCACAGTAAATCCCACGGCCAGTTCTTCGGACCACATATTTCCGATCCGTTTCCATGCCTGTGCGGATTTATCACATAATCCCGGCAGCTGCTTTCTCAGAGCAATCAGTCCCCTGTAATAATTCACCAGTTTCTCATATTCCCATGCCCGTTCCCAGTCCAGACGATTCAGTTCAATGGGTTCATTGTACGTGTTGTCAAGACCGTTTTTTGTACGGGCAAATTCCTCGCCGGAAAGCAGGAAAAGATTTCCCTGACAGGTCATATAAACGGCTGCTGCCATCTTATTGATTTCCAGCCATCTATCCCGATCCGGAACCGTATCCGCGATCTTGTCCCACAGCGTCTGATTATCATGAGCAGAAGCATAGGTAATAATCTGAGCCGGGGTACTGACATCCAGTTCTTCCGTTTTCCGCCATGCCCTTACACTTTTCAGAATATCTTCTTCCAACCCGCGGGCTCCGTTAACAAAACCGGTTTTATCCACATCGAAAACAGATCCCTTCACTGCATTTCTGGTATTGTCACAGAAAATGCCGATGCCGGAATCCAGAAACTGCAGGTTTTCTTTCAATGCGCCTTTTGCGTCTCCTTCCATGGCCGTCCGGGATGCCGCCCAGGGTTCTCCATAGAGGATCTTTTCCCCCTTACCATACCGCAAATCCAGTTCCCGGCGTATCCGGTTCATCAGTTTTACGTCCAGCAGCCCCATCAGATCGAACCGGAAGCCGTCAATATGGTATTCCTCTGCCCAGTAAAGCACCGAATCCAGAATATAATTCGCGCACATGGGACATTCATTTGCCGTATCGTTGCCGCATCCGGAACCGTTGGAAGCAGAGCTGTCTTCATTAACCCGGTAAAAATACCAAGGCGCCGTTTTCTGAAACCATGAGTCCAGCGAATAGGTATGATTGTAAACCACATCCATAACTACCCGGAATCCCTGCCGATGGAGTGCCTGAACCATCTCTTTCATCTCCCGGATCCGCACCTCCCCGTGGTGTGCATCCGTAGCGTAGGAACCCTCCGGCACATTGTAATTCACCGGATCATACCCCCAGTTAAATTCCGCTTCCTCTCCCGCTTCATCCACAGAACCGTAATCATAGCAGGGCATCAGCTGTATATGGGTTACCCCCAGATCTTTTAAATAGGCACATCCCGTTTTATGGATTCCATCACCGTAAAGAGTGGTATCTTCACACGAAAATGCCTTGTATTTCCCCCTGTATGCTTCCGGAAAACCACCGCTTTTATCCCATGAAAATTCCTTGATATGAACTTCATAGATGATGTTTTCCAAAGGCTTGTCCGGTGCCTTGTCCATATCCCAGCCCTTCGGATTTGTTTTTGACAGATCAACAACCATGCTCCGCTTCCCGTTGACCCCGCAGGCTTTTGCCCAGGGATCTGCGGTTTCCCTTGTTTCGCCGTCAATCGTTATCTCGTAATCGTAATAAATTCCATGGAGGTCCTGTGCTGCACAATACTTCCAGATTCCTTTATCTCCCTTATCCATACGGATATATGCATAGTAATTTCCACGGCTTCCATCCTTGTAAAGACGAAGAAATACCGATTCGGCGCAGGGACTCCAAAGGCGGAAAACCGTCCCGTTATCACTGCACTGCACACCCAGATCATGCCCTTCATATGCATATTTTTCATGAAACTCAGGATCTGCATAATACTTTTTCCATTCACTGGCTGATTTTGTCATCTCTTTTCTCCTGTTATTACAATATTTCAAGTATCCGGCATAACCGGTCAATGTTGATTTCATCCAGTACATAAGTTGCTTTCACAGGAAGGTCATGCTCCGGTGAAAGATTGGAATGAATATAACAGGTATCCATTCCGGCACCGGCAGCCCCTGCAATATCGGTTTTGGCATCGTTTCCGATCATAATGCATTCCTCCGGCGTCAGATGATATTTTTCCAGTAAAAGTTCATAAAAAATCCTGTCCGGTTTCTTTATACCATAATCCGAGGATATCATGATCCCGTCAAAATACCGGTCCACATCCAGCATCCGCATCTCATATTCCGTAAAAATCCGCTGTGCATTGGACAGCAGGTATATCCTTTTCCCCTGCATCCGGAGCCGCTCAAGCATGAGTGTCACATCTTTATAAAGCCGGATGTATTCCGTAGTAAGTACCCGGAAAAACTGCCCCGTATGAAGTACAAGCGTTTCATCTGCCGCAACTCCTTTTACAGTAAACAGTTTCTGAAACACCTCTTCAATCCGGATTTCAGGGTATGTTTCATAGCCGTATGTCGAGGCCGCCCTGCACTCCGCCAGAGCCATATAAGCCTTTTTCAATTCCTCCGGTGTATACGAAGCGTCGTAAT
>JBJELO010000297.1:0-5480 GCA_051879195.1 Lachnospiraceae bacterium | reverse complement strand
TTTAATTATCAAGGTGCTGTAGTCTCATAAGTTCCATTTGACGCTCCCATCATATATATCTGATATATGATATGCATACAAAATAAATTTGAAAAAAATATAAAAGGAACAAAAAAGGAGATGTGAGAATGAAGATATTACTGGCCGGACCTTATCCCTCCGGAACGAAAGAAATGTTTCAGAAACTTTTGCCTGATTGTGAATGGTATGAAGTGAAAACGCAGCCTGAATACGATCAGACAGAAGAGGGAGATATCATTATCGTTCGTGTACTGAAAACTTCTGCTGAAACGATGCGCAGCAAAAAAAATCTCAAGCTGATCATTCGATGGGGCGCAGGTTTTGATTCTGTCGATATCGAAGCAGCCGGGAAGAAAAACGTAATTGTTGCAACAACGCCGGGGGCAAATTCCTACGCCGTGGCAGAACTTGCACTTGCAATGATGCTGAATCTGGGACGGAAAATCGTGGAAAACAATTCCAACACGCATTCAGGTTTATGGGACAATAAATATTATTCGGAATGTATGACAACACTGAATCATAAAACAGTCGGTATTATCGGAGGCGGTAATATCGGAAAAAGTGTGGCAAAGAAAGTACAGGCTTTTGGAGCAGATGCAATTTATTATGATTCTTTCCGGATGAATCCTGAAATGGAGAAAGAGTATCGGATGTCCTATGTGACTTTTGAAGAACTGCTTCGGAAAGCGGATATTATTACCCTGCATATTCCGCTTCTGGACAGTACCAGACACCTGATCGGTGCGGAACAGATGAAGCTTATGAAGGATGGCGTAATGCTCATTAATACAGCAAGAGGAGGTCTGATTGATGAGGAAGCTCTGGCTGCTGCATTGAAATCGGGGAAAGTTTCCAGTGCAGGTCTGGATTGTGTTGAAAATGAAAACATGCAGGAAAATATCCTGGCTGGAATGCAGAATGTGATTATTACTCCTCATATCGGGGGAACAACCAACGATTTGCAGAAAGAAATGGTTCCGAGAATTGCGGAACAGATTAAAATGTTCTGCGAGCAGAAAACGGTCCGTTACATTGTAAATGAAAAATATTTAAAAAACCAGTCATGTTAACAGAAGGAGGAGAACACGATGTTTAATCAGTGTGCAGATTTAATTGAAGAAGTTTATTTAAACAGAGCCAGAAAGCTGGGAGTTGCTCTTTTATGCGATGGTGTGAAAAAAGCAAAAATCGATTTACCCAACTGCGGCTGTATGGATGCGGGAATCATGCCGGTAGAGCGCGGTATGGTAATGGTTGGTACTGCAATGACGGTAGAAACAGACAATGGCGATAATTTTCCGATTCATGTAGCCAGCTACAGTGCTCCCTGTGCAGGATACGTTATGGTAATCGATGGAAAATCCTATGCAAAAAAAGCATATTTCGGCGATCTGATTATGGGTGCCTGCCAGGCGGTAGGATTTGAGGGAATGGTCGTAGACGGAATGACACGGGACAGAGACGGCAATATCGAACTGGGATTTCCGGTGTACAGCAGAGGTTTTATGCCCAATGGGCCGATTAAAAAAGAAGACGGCAATGTCAATACCGAAATTACATGCGGCGGCGTACCCGTAAAGCCCGGAGATCTTGTTGTGGGTGATTCTGACGGCGTTTGTGTAATTCCCAGAGAATATATTCCTGTGGTTCTGGATATGGCGGAAGAAAAACTTGCTTATGAAGATGATAGAAATGCCACCATCAGAAAATACAGAGAAGCAAAACAGAATGGCGGAGAGCTGCCGCAGCTGGCACCCCAGTGGGTTCTGGATATGCTGAAAAGGTAGGAGGTGATTCGATGTTCAGTACTGTATTTAATGATCTGATTTTCTTAATGGTTTTCCTGATTCTTGGTGTTGTAATAAGAGGAATTATCAAACCGCTGAAAAATCTGTACATACCGGCAGGACTTATTGGCGGAATCCTTGCCCTGATTCTGGGACCTCAGGTACTTCATGTAATCGATATACCTGAAACGTGGGGTGGAATGGCTACTCCGATGATCACTATTGTTCTTACAAGTATGATATTCGGCATCGTAATCAGTAAGAGCAAAGTAAAGAATTATCTTGGTGCGATTGATATTTTTGTGCTGACCTATTTTTCACAATTATTTGTCGGCATTTTCCTGGGAAATCTGTTAAGAAAAATATGGCCCAGTCTGCCACAGGCCTGGGGAACCATGAGCTGCTTTACATTCTGGGGCGGACACGGTGCTGCAACATCTGCCGGAACGTTGTATGAGGAACTGGGAATATCTGACATGACCAGTATCGGTCTGATTCTGGCAACCTTCGGATTATTTATTTCCATGATCGTTGGTATGACGCTTGTCAATTACAGTATACGAAAAGGTTATGCTTCCCATCTGAAAACAGATGGAGTGGTTCTGCAGGGCGATGATGATCTGATTCCGAAAGAGAAACAGAAACCGCTGGGTTTCGCCACGGTATCCTCCAGTAATGTAAATGGACTGGTCTTTCAGTTTGCTCTGATCTGCCTGAGCATCTGGATCGGCAACCAGCTGTTTGACCTTATCGCTCAGGTTCTTCCGATTGCAGAAAAATTTCCTGATTTTATCCATGGAATTATCGGCGCCATTATTGTCTGGTTTTTCATGTGTAAAACAAAGCTGGATGCATATGCAGATAAAAAGACCATCAGTACGATCTCAGGTATGGCACTTGATATCTGCATCATGTCTGCAACCGCGTGCCTGAATCTGGATGTATTTGCTAAATTTCTGGTTCCCATCCTCATTTTCACGGCAGTGATTGTTGTCATGATGATTTTCATCTGCATGTTCCTGATTAAGCGCTGGCTGAAAAAGGACTGGCTTGAGATTGGTCTGATGGCTTTCGGTCAGGGAACCGGAAGTACTCCCTGCGGTTTTGCGCTGGCACGCTGCGTGGATCCCCTGACCGAATCAACTGCCTGGGAAGCATATGGTGTTTCACATGGCTGCTTTACACCCATCACTTCCACTCTTGTAGCAATTATTCCGCTTATAGCCGTTCAATCCGAATGGATTATCATTGGAATCAGCGGAGCAATCACATTGATCGCCATTCTTTTTGGCGAACTGGTACTTAGAAGAAGCTGACAGCTGGTACAAATCAGCAGTACGTATCCCTCAGACTGCGTATCTGCAGCTGTTTTCTGAGATCTTTCGCATCTGCAAAGCTTCCTCTGTAAATATCCGCTTTCTTTACTTCCACTTCCCGGGGTTCTCCCGTCAGGTGGAAGTAATTGTCGCTGAAAATGACGTCGGCGTCGGCAAAATCCAGTTCCACGAAAGGTGTGAAAACATCACTTTCCAGCTGAATCACAAAAGAATCTTCCGTTTCCGTTACAGCAGCCTGTACGTCGGGCTGCTTCAGAGACAGGTATTTGTAAGGAAGCAGAACTTCCACATTGTGGGTTTTCGTGCCGTTTTCGAAGGTGACGGTGCTTTCGGCAAATACAGTTTCCGCCCAGGTATCGTTACAGCTGCTCAGGGGATTTTGATGACCGCAGTCACTAAAATCATTCCGGGCGCTGCAGAGTCCGCCGAATTCCAGTTCTGCAATCTTTTCTGAGCAGAAAGCACCGGTGCTGCCTTCTGTCGTGGCCGAGCAGATGATTTTGCAGTCCATGTTTTTAATGCGGATGTCTGCCTGCCATTTTACAGGGACAGAAGTCTCATTTTCTGCGTAGAGGCTCAGCAGGTTGCCTTCTCTTACCAGGCTGGATGCGGTGGGAGCGTAGAACCGGCAGGCCATGTACTGAAGGGCTTTCCATCTTCCGAAAAAGTCGATGGAGGCCCAGGAGGCCACCGGCCAGTTATCATTCAGCTGCCAGTACAGGGTTCCCATGCATCTGCCCCGGTTCCGTCTCCAGTGCTCCACGCCGTACTGAATCGCTATGCCCTGCAGCACCTGACTGACGTAGATGAGGTCGTCAAACCGGGCGGGATATCGGAAATTTTCCGACATATAGTAGAGGATTTTTCCGTTGGCGGCGTTGTTTTTCTGGTGACTTTCCATAACCCGTGAGAAAATATTGCGGTCTTCGGGTTTTGTGAAGGTTTCTACTGTTTTCAGACAGGGGAAAGACTGGAATCCGAATTCCGAGCAGAAGCGGAAGAAATATTTCCGGTAGTCGGTAAATGGTTTCTGTCCGTGCCATACGTCCCAGTAGTGGGCATCTCCGTCATTTTCATCGTCAGGATTGGCAAAGCACCCGCCTGATGAAGGGGAAGAAGGCCAGAAAAAGGTATCCGGGTCATTGTCCCTGACAACATGAGGAACAATATGCTCAAACAGCTTGATGTAATCGGCCCGCAGAGCGGCGGTTTCAATCTGGAAATCGGGCCAGTGATCCCAGGCGGATTCGATTTCGTTGTTGCCGCACCATAATCCCAGACAGGGGTGATGGCGGAGCCGTTTTACGTTATCCTCGATCTCACGGCTGCAGTTTTCCAGAAAAGCGTCGGTGGCGTCATAGACGTTGCAGGCAAACATCAGGTCCTGCCATACGATCAGGCCTTTTTCATTGCAAAGCTCGTAGAAATCGTCGGAGGGATAGTAGCCGCCGCCCCAGACACGGATGCAGTTGAAATGAGACCTTTTAGCGCATTCCAGAAGGTAATCCTGCCGTTCCCTGGTGATCCGGGAGTATATGCAGTCCTCCGGTATGTAATCGGCACCCATGGCAAAAATCTTCACACCATTTACCTGAAAAGCAAATTCCTTTCCCCACTGATCCGGCCGGCGGCTGACGGTCAGTGTCCGCAGGCCGATGGTTTTCCTTATATTCCGGACAATTGTCCCGTCAGAATCCAGCAGTTCGATAAAGACATCGTACAGACTCTGTTCGCCGTATCCGTTGGGCCACCAAAGCTTCGGATCAGGGATGGACAGAGTTGTTTCCCAGAAAGTGTTGTTACCAAGAACGGCTTCTGCAGCAGCAACCGTTTTGTCACCGGTTCCTGCAGGAGTGGCAGTTCCGGCAGCAGGTGAAATGGAATCTGCTTCAGAAGAAACACCGGCCGGGCGTTCCCTCACGGCAACCCGGATTCTCTGCTGTTCCTGTTCCCCTGCGGGCGGGGTGAAATCAGCTCTGATCTGAAGCTTTACGCTGCTCTGTTCATGAATCTGATGGAAACGGACTTCTTCCAGCTTTCTGCCGGTCCAGCTCTCCAGATAAATGTCACGGAAAATTCCTGCATCGGGCAGCTGGGGACCCCAGTCCCAGCCAAACATGGAATGGGCTTTGCGCACCAGCTGGTTTCCTTTCATGGCACCTGTGGCGGTGTACTGAATCTTCTTGTTTTCCGCGTACTGATAATTGTCCATGTAGTTCAGTACAGACAGGAATTCGATGCGGATATGGTTTTCGCCGGGTACCAGCACTTCCTTCACCGGAATCCGCCAGGTCCGGTGCATATTGTCGGCATAAAAGATTTTTTTCTCATT
>JBJELO010000296.1:0-5519 GCA_051879195.1 Lachnospiraceae bacterium | reverse complement strand
AGGATATGAAGTCCATGAAATTCAAAGGCGTATGGCTGGCAGTTATCATCATCGGCGCAGTCATTGCCATCGCCCTGGGAAGCAGCCCTACTCAGCTGATCCTTGTAGCTCAGGCTGCAAACGCCATCATCCTTCCTCTGATTGCTTTCTTTGTTATTTACTGTGTAAATTCCAAGAGCATGGGACAGTTCAAAAACGGTATCTTCAGCAACATCCTCGGTATTGTGATCATTATCGTATGCTGCTTTATCTGCTACCGTAACTTCTCAAGCTTCTTAACCTCTCTGGCAGCACTGATTGGTCAGTAACCGGACGGGACGGGTAAAATTAAGATGACAAAAGAAATCCTTTTTATTCTGATTTTAGCCGCATCGAACATTATACAGACAATTACAGGTTTTGCCGGCGGCCCCCTTGCGATGCCGCCGGCAATTGCTCTGCTCGGATTATCGGATGCCCGGGCGGCTATTACTCTGATCTTCTGGTTTTCAACCCTGATCGTAACCTTCCAGAACCTGAAATACATCAACTGGAAAAAACTGGGGATCATCCTGTTTTTTATGTCGATCGGCGTAATTTTCGGGCTGTGGATTTATGACTACTGCCCTGTCCGTTATCTGATGCTTCTGTACGGCATCATCGTTGTTCTGATTGGTTTTAAAAAACTGCTTGTAAAGCAAAAAGGAGACCTGCCTGTTCCGGTCACCTATCTGGCGCTGTTTGCTTCCGGAATCATGCAGGCTATGTTTACCTCCGGCGGACCGTTTCTGGTTATCTACGCCACCGCAGCCATGAAGGACAAGAAGGAATTCCGGGCAACCGTATCCTCCATATGGACGGTGCTGAATATTTTCCTGACCCTTCAGATGTATCAGAAAGGCATGTATACACCCTACGTAATCCGTCTGGTTCTGATCACCATGATTCCCGTCTTTGCCGCTATTTACATAGGCAACAAAATCAGCAGCCGGCTGAATCAGGAAGCGTTTCTGAAGCTGGTCTACATCCTGCTGATCCTGTCGGGCGGAATCCTGATCGTCAATTTTATTACAGGCTGATAAAAAATGAGGCTTTCACATTCATTTCTGTGAATATGTGAAGCCTCATTTTTGCTGTATTTTCAATCCCCGTGCATCACAACAGTCCCGATGTCAGATTTCATCTTCATACAGATCAGCCGCTTCTGCTTCCTCTGCCGCCATCCCAAACTGAGTTTCGTAAAGCCTGGAATACACGCCTCCGCGTCCGACCAGCTCCGCGTGAGTTCCTTCCTCCACGATCCGTCCCTGATCTACAACGAAAATACGGTCTGCTGAAAGGATGGTACTCAGTCGGTGGGCAATAACGATACTGGTACGATCATGGAGCAAAGGCTCGATTGCTTCCTGAATACCGCTTTCTGAAACGGAATCAAGCGCGGAGGTTGCCTCATCGAAGATAATAATGGAAGGGTCTTTCAGAATTACACGTGCGATGGAAATTCGCTGCTTTTCTCCGCCTGAAAGCTTCATGCCACGGTTTCCCACCCGGGTATCGTATCCGTCAGGCAGAGAAGCAATGAAATCATGGATCTGTGCCCGCCTGCAGGCATCAATCAGCTCCTCCTCCGCCGCATCCTGCTTCGCATAGAGAAGATTTTCCCGGATCGTTCCGTTAAAAAGATATGTATCCTGCGTCACGGCACCGATATGACGCCGCAGTTCCTGCAGATCCAGCCTGCGGACATCCACACCGCTCACATCCACCTCTCCGGCTGTCACATCATAAAGCCGCAGAATCAGATTGATAATCGTCGATTTACCGGAGCCACTGGGGCCCACAAGTGCTGCCATCTGATGCTCCTTCACAGAAAAATTCACATCATCAAGAATCTGCTGCGTTCCGTCGTAGGCAAAATTCACATGCCTGAAATCCACCGTGCCGTGAAACGGTTGCGGTTTCACCGCATCGGGCGCGTTATCGATTTCCACAGGCATATCAAGATAAGAAAAAATTCTCCCGAACAGTGCCATGCTTCTGGTGATGTCCACCTGCAGATTCAAAAGCTGATTCAGCGGCAGATACATTTTCCCAAGCAGAGTCACCATCACCGTAATATCCCCCACTGTCAAATCTGTTTTTCCGTAAAGAATGAGCAGAATGCCGCCCGCCAGATAAATCAGCATGGGACCCGCATTGGTAAAGGTGGAAAGCACTGTGCGGAACCACCGCCCCACCACACTTTCCTTAATATTCAGCTTCACCAGACGGTCATTGGCCTCCCGGTATCGGTTATATTCATATTCCTCATTGGAAAACAGTTTTACCAGAAGCTGACCATTTACGGACATGGTCTCATTGAGGATCTGGTTGATTTCGTCATTGCAGGACTGCGCCTTCAGCGTCACGGACCAGCGCATCTTCCCCGCACGTTTGATGGGAATGGAAAAAAGCGGCACAATAATCATACCGATCACCGCCAGCTGCCAGCTTTTCTGCATCATGGCAGCCACTGCCAGAACCAGTGTTGCCACATTGCTCAAAGCCTTGGAACAGGTATTGGCGATTACATTCTGAACCCCGTCAATGTCGCTGGTCATGCGGGTAATAATATCGCCCTGCCTGCTGTTTGTAAAAAAGCGCTGGCTCATCTTCTGCAGATGACGGTACATGGTATTTCGCATATCATAGGTAATCTTCTGTGCAATCCATATATTCAGATAACTGACCAGCATGGTCAGGAAATCGGAAGCGATCAACACAGCAAGCGACAGCAGAATCAGTTCCACAAGACGGTGAAAATTTCTCCCGAGCAGCCCGTCATCGATGATCTGCCCTGAAAGAATGGACGGATACAAAGTCAGAAACGCAGAAGCCGTAATAGCGGCGAGCGCCAGCAACACCTGCTTCCAGTAAGGTTTCACATAACCCAGGATACGCTTCACCATGGGCCAGGTTATCTTCGGAGCATTTTTCTGCTCCTCTTCCGTTAAAAAATTGCTGAATGTATGTGCCATTACTTCATATACAGACCGGCAAGCCGCATCTCTTCATCAAAAGAAATGGTATACGTCACCGTCCGGTTCTCATAAACTGCCACCAGCTGAACCACGGCATAAAGCCCGTTACTGTCTTTCACCTCACCGGAGTACACACTTCCAAATGACTGAAATGTACCCCAGTTATCTCCCACCTGTGATCTGGACTCATCCATGTTTTCCTGATTCATGACTTTTTTCATGGTATCGGTTGACATGGCTTCCAGTGAATCATAATCCTTATCATCCAGCAGACCAATCACCTTCTCCGCTGCATCCACCACCGTCTTTTCATCAAAAATACCATGTTCTCCCAGCGGATAGTTTTTCGGCAGCAGCCACCAGATCAGAGCCGCCGCTGCCAGCAGAACCGCTGCGATAATCACAAAAATGCGTATTCTGCGATTTCGTTTTGCCGCTTTCCTTTCTTTCTCCGGAAAATTCCTGTTAAACTCCGAAGCCACCAGCGCCGGCGAACCCATCCGTTTTTCCACCTGTTCCCAGGATTCCCCGTCATCGATGGCACTCAGGATATCGGCTTCCAGCTCCCGGCCGATTTCTTTCTTCCTGCTGCCGGTACACTGCAGTCTCCTGACGATTGTTTTGATATACTGTTCCTGCTTCATGATCATTCACCTCCGTCTTACTGTCCGTACGCAGCCATTACTCCGACATCATCCTGCCGATGACATTGTAAAACCCGCTCCACAATTCATACATCTCCCGGACAGCCGTCTCTCCTTTTTCGGTAATCCCGTAATACTTCCGGGAAACCTCCCTGCCCCTGGGCTCACTCCAGCGGCTGCAGATCAGCCGGTCATCCTCCAGACGATACAGAATCGGATACAATGTTCCTTCCTTCAAAACGATTATTCCGCCGCTCTTCTCCTTCAGTTCGCTGATTAGCTGATAACCGTACTTCTCCTCCCGCATCAGAAGCTTCAGCACCAGCATATCAAGAATCCCCTTCTTCATCTGCTGCGCAAACCTGGGCTGATACTCCCGGCCTGTCTTCTGTTCAGAATTCTGCCGCATACAATCACCGCCTTTCCGATTGAAAATCTGCCTGGCTCAGAACAATAACCACATTTTATACCGCTGCCTACTTTTTCCGGTATTTCTGCTCGATTACCGTATATGCCGCCATTACACCAATGGTTTCAAACATCACACCGATAACAGAAAAGATGGCCAGATCAGATTCCAGCAGAAGCGGCAGTCCCAGCAGGATAAAGAGCCCGCCGAAAATCAGAAATATTGTTCCCACCGCCCGATTGTAGGCTTTCACATTCTCAATTTCGGGTGTCTTTGCATTCGCCCAGAACCCCACAGGTTTTCCTGCAAAAAAAGCATGAATCCCCAGCACAAAAAACAATGCTCCCACAGCAGCCCAGATGATAAAACCGATTACATTTTCTGTCATATACCTTTCCTCCCTTTCTCCCAGGTTCAAAATACTGCATCAGACGCGCCGTTTTCCATCCTCATCAAAGGTACGTTTCAATGCAGACTCCGTAAACCAGATGGGAACCAGCATAACGACGATCTGAATCAATGATACAATACTTCCGTAAAAACCCACAAAATCGATATTTTTCCCGAATACAGGCAGCATAACCGCCACTGTCACCGGCAGCATGAGCAGCCCCAGGCGGTACCACAGCCTGCCGAAATAATGGTGGGCAAACTCCCAGGTATCCCTGTTTTTTGTGGACCGGGGAGTCCGATATCCAAACAGCATATTGATCTGTCCCGGCGCTTTATTCCTGAAATACTTTCCGAAACCAAACATGCACACAGGAAGCAGCAGATCACAGACCAGCATGAAAACCCAGAAACCAATCATATGAATGCACCTCACTTTACTATATTTAGTATTGCTAAGTATATTCTATTACAGTAATGAAGATATGTCAATCCAAAGAATGGGCTCACGGCAAAAACAGCTGCCGTGACATTTTGTCACGGCAGCTGCATCAAAAGGTGATTTATACTAACCGGCTCAAAGCCAGAAAGGGGCTATATTTTATTTCTCAAATATTCATCAATTGCTGCGGCTGCAGTTTTACCGGCTCCCATGGCCGATATGACAGTTGCTGCTCCCGTTACGGCATCGCCGCCCGCATAGACGCCGGGTCTGGTTGTGGCTCCGGTGGATTCCTCCACAATAAAACCACCTTTTCGATTGACTTCCAGGCCTTTTGTGGTGGATTTGATCAGAGGATTGGGTGAAGTGCCGATGGAAATTACAACTGTGTCCACATCAAGTACAAATTCACTGCCGGGGATCGGAACAGGGCGTCTTCTTCCGTTATCATCCGGTTCACCCAGTTCCATTTTAATACAGCGGATTCCCGTGACAAAACCGTTTTTCGGATCTCTTCTGTCATCCGGATTTTCATATTCCAGAATCTCTACCGGATTGTTCAGCAGTCGGAAATCGATTCCTTCTTCCACGGCATGCTCTACTTCTTCCCGTCTTGCAGGAAGCTCTTCCATGGA
>JBJELO010000295.1:0-23740 GCA_051879195.1 Lachnospiraceae bacterium | reverse complement strand
TCTGCTTCAATTGCCTTCATCTCCTCTTTCAGCTGTTCATAAACCTCTGCAGGTATTGCACAGGAAAAAGACCGCTCCAGACCTTTGCTTTTTATCGCACGCTCCAGACAGGCTGCCGAAGGACAGATATAGGCACCTCTGCCGTTTTTTCTGCCTGTTGCGTCAATCATAAACTGCTGATCCGGTGTTCTGATCACGCGGATCATCTCTTTTTTATTCTTCATCTCCCTGCATCCGACACACTGCCGCATGGGGATCTTCTTCTTAACTGCCATCAATACCTCCGATATTTCCAGAAAGCCCGGACCTCCGGTTATTCCTCTGTAAAATCCGGTACTTCCATGCTCTCCCCTTCTTCGAAATCCGATACTTCGCCATCGTTTACTTCGCCGTCATAATCATCAAAAGAATCCTCTGAAGGTTCTGATGATTCCTGATAGCCGATGTACTCATCTTCACTGTCCAGACCTTCGATTTCGTCAAACAGGCCGCATTCTCTTGCTTCGGTCTCGCTCTTGATATCAATCTTGTAACCGGTCAGCTTTGCTGCCAGTCTTGCATTCTGGCCAACTTTGCCAATTGCCAGAGACAGCTGATTGTCCGGTACAATAACCTGAGCGGATTTCTCCTCCTCATCCGCGATAACGCAGATAACCTGCGCAGGATTCAAAGCGTTTTCGATTAAAATAGCAGGATTTTCATTCCAGTTGATGATATCCACTTTTTCACCACAGAGTTCTCTGACAACTGCATTGACACGCTCTCCGTTCATGCCAACACATGCACCGACCGCATCCACGTTGGGATCATTGGACCATACTGCCATTTTGGTTCTGGAGCCGGCCTCTCTGGCAATTCCCTTGATCTCAACCGTACCATCCTTCACTTCAGCAACCTGCATCTCAAACAGACGCTTCACCAGTTCAGGATGTGTACGTGAAACCTGAATTCTGGGGCCTTTGCTGGTAGCCTTTACTTCCAGAATATAAACCTTGATCCTCTGGGTCGGCTCAAAATGCTCCGTGCGAACCTGCTCATTTTCCGGCAGAATCGCATCACACTTACCGATGTTCACACTGATATTATTGCCAACTGTCCTCTGGATGATACCGGTCACAACTTCCTTTTCCATTGCGTAATACTGATCATACAGCACCTTGCGCTCTTCCTCACGGATCTTCTGTAAAATAACATTCTTCGCAATCTGTGTGGAAATACGTCCAAAATCCCTGGACTTAATGGGAACGTAGGCCATATCTCCGATATAGTTCTGCGGATTCAGTTTTCTTGCTTCTTCCAGACTGATCTGCATCAGCGGATCTTCCACTGTTTCAACCACTTCCTTCTCTGCATATAAACTGTATTCGCAGGTTTCCCGGTTCATAAATACCTTGATATTGTCCGCACGGCCAAAATGGCTTTTGCACGCCTGTATCAGGGAATTCTCAATTGCATCAAGCAGTACATCCTTACTGATATCCTTCTCTTTTTCCAGAACTGTAAGGGCCTCCAATAACTCATTCATTTTCCATTATCCTCCTTGTTCACAATTTCTATATCTTTACGGAAATTCTGCAGAGAATTTCCTTTCCCGTAATCAGAAATCAAATGCCAGACGGATCAGCGCGATCATCGCCCGGTCAAATACAATCTCTTCTTCCTGATCTTCTTCTCCTGTGACGATTGTCACTGTCTGCGCGTCGAAGTCTTTCAAAATACCGGTATACTCTTTTTTCCTGTTCAGCGCTTTAAAAAGTCTGACTTCCACTTCTTCACCCAGACTTCTGGCAAAATCCTTGTCTTTCTTCAACGGACGGCCAAGCCCGGGGGAACTGACCTCGAAAATATACGCTTCATCAATATAATCTTCTCTGTCAAGCACGTCATTAAATTCCCGGCTGATCACTTCACAGTCGTCAACAGTAATCCCTCCCTCTTTGTCAATATAGACTCTGAGGTACTTTGTACTGCCTTCCTTGACAAACTCCACATCCACAAGTTCGAAATCATGTGCTTCAATCATGGGAGCAATCAGCTCTTCTGTCTGTTTCTCAACTAATTCTCGCTTTGCCAATATAGCGCTTCCTTTCTATCTGTGTTTTATCCGGCTGTCCCAGATTCTGCCGATATCAAAACCCACCGACGCAAACGAAAAGAGTGAACTTTCGTTCACTCTTTCCCGACAACCAGTATGCTTCTTCTATACATTAGCACAATTGGCTTAAAAATGCAATAGTTTATGAAAATAAATTTGAAAATTCACTGCCAAACAGCTCTCCCAGCGTCGCTCCCATCTGCTTCTGAGGGCGGAACAGATCCACAATCGGTTTCATCACTTTATTGAACTGTTCCCTGTTCAGAGACAGCCGATAGATATCCGCCGTGTTGCGGGCATCCCATAAAGCATCGTGCTGCCGTCCTTCAAACTGTTCACCAATAGCATGCACTGCATCTTTGAGACCAACCTTTTTCTCAATACCGAGCAGTCTGCCGAACTCTACCTGATAATCCACCCAGTGCTCCAGCATCCGCCCAAGTCTGGGATCCGTCTCCTCCTTCAGAGCTGCCTCCCGGCTGATCTGAATCGAATCAGAATCACTCCAGGAATAAATCGTATAATCCTCATCGCCTGCCCATTCATAGAAAAGTCTCATAGCCTCCAGAAAATGGGGCGCCTCTGCTACCTTTTCGTTGGTAATACCGGTCAGATTGGCATAATAATCCGTAATCTGCCCATACTGCGGTTTTACATACTGAGTAAACGAACTGATTTCTTCTCCCTGCTCATCCAGCTTTACAGCTCCGATCTCAATAATCTCACGTTTGCAGACAGTACGTTGATCCTTATACTCTTTATTGATTTCATTCATCTCATAATCCACAAAAATATGCACCATAATATTTCGTCTAATCCTTTACTGTAATCTGATCCTGCATCTGATGCTTTCATGCGCCATCAGAATGCAATCTTCAGAGTCTCACCGTCAAATGCAGCAGCTTTTGAACGTGTAACCTCGTAGGAATGTTCCTCGTCGCTGCCGATGCGCTGTCCCGGCTCCAGAGTATCATTCTCCGAAATCAGGTAGGTTACAATCTGTACCATGAACTGATACAGTTCGATCAGTCCCGCGCTGGTATGAAGAATCTCCATCTCTTCTTTGTCAAAATCCTCCATACCATAGGTATAGCTGTTCCACAACCCCTTTTCATCCTGATATAATCCGATATAAACCCAGCATGTAATGGGAAATTCATCTTTTGCCAGCACCTGGGCACCTTCTATATAAGTCTGTGGTCTGTATACAGTGGGATACTGATACAGGCCGATTACATTATCCTGTTTCAGCATGCTGGAAGCAATCATGGTAAATAAAACATGGCGCTGCAGCGGATTCTCACAATCCATCACACCAATCTCCACATGGCCTGCATGTCCTGCCGCAGCCCTGGAAGCTTCAGGCCATTCATAATTACGGGTACCTGCTTCTTCTGCTCCCTGCTTGGGCGCGGGAACAAGCATACATGCAATATGAACATCCCCTACCGCAAACTGAAAAGAAAACTCCTCTGCTTCTTCTGTAATCTCCATCTTCCAGTCATCAAAAAGCTGCATGCGAAACATATCCCAGTCATATGTATAATCCTTCAGCAGCACACAGCCGGCCAGAATCTTAACATTATTCTCTTCCATCTATCGTAATCTCCTTCTGTTTTACTCTAATACTACTCCAAATTTCATTATTAATCAACAATAACATGAAATCAGCAAAAGCAGATGGCTGCCCGATGGAATTTTTGTGCAGATAAGACATATACTGCTGTAATATTCAATCTTGTAAATCTTGCAAAAACATAATATAATCTACTTATAAGTATTGTAGCAACTGTTCAGAGCCCGGCTCAGTATGCCCCGCACACGAAAGCATAAGGCTCCAACCGAAATACATGTTCGCAAAAGGAGGCTTTATATGAGCACAACCACATCGCAGCAAACCCTGCCGCAGAAAGCAGCTGATGCCATCATCCGCCTGATCCGGACTGATAATTACGCTGCAGGTACCAAACTTCCCAATGAATATGAATTGTCCCGTATGCTGAATGTCAGCAGAAATACTGTACGGGAAGCAATCAAGCTGCTGGTTTCCCGCAATATACTGGAAGTACGGCGCGGAGCCGGTACTTTCGTATCGGATAAACAGGGACTTGGGGACGACCCGCTCGGATTGTCCATGATTGTTGACCAGCCCCGCCTGTATCGCGATGTCCTGCAGGTCTGCCTTCTGACAGAACCCAAATGTGCAGCTTTTGCTGCTCAGTATGCCACACCAGAAGATATCGAAAAACTGCAGCTTCTGATAACGGAGCTGGAAGATCTTCTCCATAAAAACACATCAGTTACAGTCAATGATGCCGCATTCCATCTGCATATATCCCACTGCAGCGGCAACATAATCCTTTATAATATCAATACGGCAATCTATAACAGGCTGACCCGGCAGGAGGCACCGGCTGCACTGTCTGAGATAAAGCAGATGCTGACCGACCATCTGCGTATCTTCCAGGCGATCCGCCAGCATGATTCCTGCGGAGCTTACGATGCCATGCTCGCACATCTCCTGCACCATCAGGACCAGCTGCAGGAAAATGAACCATTGCTTCCGGAATAAATCGGAGTAATTGCATATACTGGATATATTTTTATGAAAAAATAATTTTTTAAAAAAATTTCTAAAAACTATTGACATTTTCTTTATAGTGGTATATACTGTCAAAGTCAGCGAAATCGAGGTGTGGCTCAGTTTGGTAGAGCGCCGTGTTCGGGACGCGGAGGCCGCAAGTTCGAATCTTGTCACCTCGATTTAATCAGTAATATATGGCTCGTTGGTCAAGCGGTCAAGACGCCGCCCTCTCACGGCGGAAACAGGGGTTCGATTCCCCTACGGGCTACTTATGACATCCATTCTTTTCGGAATGGATGTTTTTTATTTCCACAACATCAAAACAGGCAAATGAACGAAAGCCCATTTTTATGTATCTTTTCATATCATCTTTTATCATAATATCTGCACTGTATCCACAATCAGCACCACAGCAATACCCAGTGAGAGAAAAGGGCCAAAAGGAATTTCTGCTGCTGCAAATCCTGTCATATTCCTGTTTCTGCGATACAAACAGGCAGCGACAGCTGCAAGTGCACACACACCTCCGATGAGCAGCGCACAGAAACCATCTCCGGCCCCCAGCAGACACCCCGCCGTAAACATCAGCCGGATGTCTCCGCCTCCCAGTCCTTTCAACCGTGAAACAAAATAATTGACAGACTCCACAGCCGCAGCGCATATCAATCCTTCGGTCAGTAACCGCACGATATCCCCTCTTCGAACCAGTGCCAGCAATATCAGCATACCTGTCTCCGCTTTCCCTATCTTCCGCCTGGTCATATCCGTCACCGAAACCCGAAGAAGCAGAAGCAGTATCAAAAAAAGTTCCACAATCTCCAATCCATATCTATCAGACAAATGATTTCTCCTTTCTTCAGTTTTTCATTCATGTGTAATTATTAATCTTAATTCATCTTTTGCATGTTCCATATTATCCCACAGTTTACGGCATCAATCAATTAAATATCTGTAAAATTATTATAAAAACACAGGAAACTGTTCAGACATATACTTATCTGCTGTAAATAAAAAAGGCAGCATACGCAGCACTATAGCTGCAGTATCTGTCTTTTTTTATTCAGGTCTCATCCTTCAAACTGTTCTGCCGCAGGCATCGCTCCAGAAGGCTGAGCACAATTATATTTATTTCAATACTTTTATTGCGTGGTATACCGTACGCCCTTTTTCCTGTCCGAGAAGCTTGACAATAGCGGAATACAGTTCCTTTTTATCTTTTGAATGGTTGATCAGGCGAACCACTTCTCCGGTCCATTCCGCACCGGCTGCTTCCTCACATTTTGCAATCACATCTGATTCGATGATAGGAACCCTGATTTCCGGAAAATGCTCCGTATGTTCCTTTTGTGACGGTCTTCCTCTTTTTGCACGGGTAGTAGTTCTGGAAGCACGGGACCGCGGTTTCCGCCCATTATCGGCAGACTGCTTTTCCTCAGCTTCTTCTTTCGCCGGGTCTTCATCTGCCGGTTTCTCTTCTGTTTCCCCATCTGCCCCGGACTGCCCTTCAACTGCTTCTGCCGGTCTTTCAGCTGTTTCTTTTTCAGACAGTCCAGGCATCTCAGTCTCAGAAAGTTCAGCCGGTTTCATTCCGGAGATTTCCGATACCGTTTCTGCAGACGGAGGCTCTGAAACTTTTACCGTCTCCGGTATTTTTTCTCCCGACACCTCTCCGGCAGGCAAATCTGCTGCTTTCTCTGCATCATTTTCCGGTACCTTTTTCACATCATTTTCCGGCTGCTTTTCCGTATCATGATCCGCTGCTTCCTCTGCATCATTTTCCGGCACTTTTTCTGCTGCAGCTTCCTGCATATTTTCCTCTGCCTGCTTCACAGCACTTTCTGCTGTATTCTCTGCTGTATTCTCCTCTGTTTTCTCCACAGAGTTTTTTCCGGAAAAATCATCCGGAGATTCCTCGCTCTTTTTCATAATTCCATCTGCCGTAAATCCGGATTCCACCAGAATACCTGTCCTGATTCCGGTTACTACATATGCGGCTGCTGATTCCTTTTTTGGTTCCGCAGGTACCGGAGCTTCTGCCTGATAGCCGCCTGTTTCTCTGACAGCATCTGCTGTTTTTTCTTCTTCCGGACGTTCTTCCGCATAATTGTTTTTCCTGGAACCGCGTCCGGTCCTGCCGCCTTTCAGATATCTGCTGCCCCGTTCCCGTCTGCGTGAATTTCTGCTGCCATAGGAATCAGGCGTCACACGTTCTGATACCTCGGCAAATTCACTCTGCCCTTTATCTGATTTATCGGTTTTTTCAGCTTTTTCTGCCCTGTCTGTCCGAACCGGTTCAGATTGCGATGCATCCACGTGCGCCTGCACCGCTTCAGCAGAAGTTTCCGCAGCACGGACACTCTGCACAGTGTGAACAGTTTCCGCGGCTCTGGAGATTTCAGATACCCTCTGAATATGAATCTGATCGTTCAGTTTTCTCCAGAATTCAATGAGATGATCATATGCTTTGTCATTGCTGACGATCACAAAATCATTTTCTCCCCTGGCTCCTGCAAGAAAACCCAGATAACTGCACAGTTGATGATCCAGGGCATCTCTTTCTCCCGTCACAGCTTTGTGCATCACAATTTCCGATTCGCTGCTGCGAATCAGTTCCATCATCTCAATTGTTATTTTATTCTCACGCGCACTCCAGAACAGATGAACGCTGTCTTCTTTTCCGATGTGATCAATTCCGGCAAGACCTCCGGATTTAACATTTTCAAAATCAATTAAATATGTACTCAAACCGAACCCTCTCTTCTTTTTCTCTTTGGCGCAGCAAAGGGAGCCGCCCGGGAGAGCGGTTATGGAATCTGTCCCCTAAGGGTATCTACCCCAGAAAACCAAGATGCTCCAGCAGAATCTTCAGGCCGAGAAGAATCAATATAATTCCTCCCGCCAGTTCTGCTTTCGATCTGTATCTGGTTCCAAAAACGCTTCCGATCTTTACTCCCGCCGCTGAAAATACAAACGTTGTGCATCCGATAAATACTGCTGCTGCCACAATATTTACTTTCAGAAAGGCAAAGGTAATCCCTACCGCCAGCGCATCAATACTGGTGGCTACTGCCATGACGAACATGGTTTTCACACCAAACGAATTGTCTACTTCCTCGTCTTCCTCTGAAAAAGCTTCTTTTATCATATTGCCGCCGATTACTGCCAGAAGAGCAAATGCAATCCAGTGATCAAAAGCAGTAATGTAATCCGCAAAAGAAGCGCCCAGAATATAACCCAGAACCGGCATCAGTGCCTGAAAGCCGCCAAACCAGATTCCGGCAAGTCCCATCTCTCTGACTCCCACCTGCCCTCCGGCAAGCCCCTTACAGATTGACACGGCAAACGCATCCATTGATAATCCAACCGCCAGTATAAAAAGCTCCACTAATCCCATCGTTTTTCCTCCTGTCTGGTCATCCGTAGTAAATCTGCCTGGCTCCGAACAGTTACAAAAAACGAGACTCTACACAGCAGCCTGGAAGCGATCCATTCATACAATGAGAGAATGCTTCCATCGTCTGCTGCGTATGAGTCTCGTTCATTAAGATATGCCAGACCGGACGGCCAGTATGTTGACATACCACACTATCGTGCAAACTACTCCCTCACAGGCAGTTTCTACATTATACCCGCAACATAAAGAGTCTGTCAAGGGAAAAATCGTTGAAGCTGTATTTTCCAACATGTACGATCTGCTGATCCGTAAAATCTGAATATTATTCGCCTTTCTTCACATCAAAAGCCACGCCTGTAACCTTCGGACCGGCATTGGCTGCCACCGCAGCACCGATCTGGTAGCAGGCATCCGGGCCGTAACCCAGTTTTTTTGTCATCAGTTCCGCCATCTCATCGCGGGACGCCGGATCACTGCCGTACACAATCTGATACGGAGTACCGGGCTCCATGTCCGCCAGAGTCATGACCGCAATTTTTGCAGCAAGCTTGTTCTCTCCGCGAACCTTGGCCGCTGTGGAAATGGTATTGTCGGAGATCTTCATAACCGGCTTCAGATTCAGCTTATCCCCCAGAAAAGCAGCTGCACTGGGAATACGGCCTGATTTTCCTGCATATTTCAGAGTATACATGCCGAAATAAATGCGCCGTTTCACCAGCGTATTCTTCAAATAGGAAGTCACCTCTTCTACATTCTTTCCTTCTTTGATCATACGACCGGCGTTCACTACAGGATAGCCGTAAAAAACAGAATATCCGATTCCGTCAAATATATGGATTCTGACTTTATCCCGGAATTCCGGATGTTCATCAAAAAACAGATCCCTGGCCATAACGGCATTGCCGTTGGTAGCGGAACCACCTGAATTAATCGTAACCAGAATCAGATCGGTATAACCGTTTTGTGCCTCTTCCAGATATAATTCCTGAAAAGAAAAGGGAGTGATCTGGGAAGTTTTGGGAATTTCATCGTACTGAGCCATGAGCTGATAAAATCCTTCATTATCAAAATCAATCCGGCTTACATAACTTTTATCTCCCAGAACGACTTCAAAAGGAAGAACCCTGATGTCGTACATCTTCTCATCTTCGTAAGAAATATCGCTGGCTGAATCAGTTATCAATCTAATTTTTTCCATATTATTATCTCCATCAAACTTATTCTATGAATGTCTGCACACAACGTCTTATTTTACAGGATTTATTCTCTGAAATCAACAGACATTTCATTTGTTTTGGGAAAGATTGCAAATTCTTTCGCCACCATAATGATTCCCACCACCGCCGCAACAAGGTCAGCAGCAGGTCCGGCGTACATAATGCCATCAATTCCCATAAACAGGGGCAGGATAATGATCAGAGGAAGCAGAAACAGGATCTGACGGGTCAGAGACAGGAAAACTCCTTTTTTCGGCTTGCCGATCGAGGTAAAGAAATTGGAACTGATAGGCTGAATTGCATTCAGGAACGTAAAGAACAGGAAAATCCTGAAATACGACACAGCAAACTGCACATATTCTTCCGAACCGGACCCGAAAAGGTTGATAATCTGCTCGGGAATAAGCTGGAAAAGAAGGAAGGCAAAGGTAGATATGGCAATCCCCGCCGTAAGGGACAGTCTGTAAACCTGCTTCACGCGGTCGTATTTTTCAGCGCCGTAATTGAAGCTGGCAATTGGCTGCATTCCCTGAGACAGACCGATGACAAAGGAAAAGAACACCATATTAACCTTGGAAATGATCCCCACACAGGCCAGCGGTACCGATTCTCCGTAAACAGACATGCGGCCGTAATAGGTCAGCGACTGATTCATGACGATCTGAACCACCATCATGGCCATCTGATTGAAAAAGGGCGTCATTCCCAGAGAAATGGTCTGTCCCGTATATTCCCATCGCGGAATCAGATGACATTTCCCCAGTGTTCCGGTCTTAAAACGGTATTTCATATACCAGATTACCAGACAGCCGGAAAAAATCTGTCCGACAATGGTTGCCAGTGCAGCTCCCTGCATTCCCATGTGCAGTCCGAAAATCAGAATGGGATCCAGAACGGTATTGATAACCGCGCCGGAAAGATTGCTGATCATGGTAAACCGGGGACTTCCGTCCGCCCGGATCAGATGCCCTCCGCCGGTTGCCAGAATCAAAAAAGGAAACCCAAAAGATGTAATTCCCGTATAGGCTCGGGCATATTCCAGCACATTGTCCGGTGAACCGAAAAAGCGAAGCATGGGAGTAAGAAAAAGCTGCGTTACAGCACAGAGCATAACGCCGATACCAAAGAGGCAGACCAGGGAATTGCCAATATAATAGACGGCCTTATCCCGATCTCCCCGCCCCAGCGTCAGATTGAACGATGCTGCTCCGCCGATTCCGAACAGGAGTGCGATGGCCGTACAGGATATGGTCAGCGGAAATGCCACATTTGTCGCGGCATTGCCCAGTTCCCCTACGCTCCGTCCGATAAAAAACTGATCCACAATGTTGTACAGTGAACTGACAAGCATGGCAATAATACTGGGAACTGCAAATTTACGCAGAAGTCCTGCCACCGACGCAGTGCCCAGAGGATTCTGATTTCTATGCTCCATGAGCTTCATCTCCCGTCTTTTCCGAATTTCTGTTATCTCTTTTCCAAATTTCTGTTATTTCTTTTCCAAATTTCTGTTATTTCTTTTCCGAATTTCTGTTATCTCTTTCCGGATTTCCGCCTCTTCTTTTTCAATGATCTGCAGTTTCTTCTTCCCACGACTGCCGGATGATCCGGTAAACCTCCTGCAGCGGCAGATGGTTTTCTCCTGCAAGAGCGGCAGCTGACTCATACTCCGGATACACCCGTTTTTGCGAACCGATGCTGCATACCTTTACCTGTGCTGTTCCGATTGGCGTCCATACCTGATGGATTTCCCTGCCCAGAACGGACCGTTCCACTTTCATCCGGCGGATTCCGATGGTCGTCGTTTCATCGAATATGATCTGTTCCAGTGCTTCAATTCTCTCCCGGTCACAGATCACATTCAGCTGCCAGGCCGGACGGTTTTTCTTCATAAACAGCGGCATATAGCTCACATCTCTGGCACCGGCTCTGAACAGCCGCTCCATCACATAGCCCAGCACCTCTCCGCTGCAGTCATCGATATTGGTTTCCAGCTTGTATATTTCATCCGTTTCCGGTTTTTCCTCCCGGATCAGCATGGCCCGAAGAATTCCCGGTGCTCCCGGATAATTGCGTTTTCCTGCTCCCACACCTGTTCTTTCGATTACAAACCTCTCAGGCAGACGGTCAGAAGTACGGACAGCCGCAGCGATAGCAGCACCGGTAGGCGTCACCAGCTCCCCTTCCACATCACACATGTGAAGAACAAGTCCGTAATCCTCTGCAATATGGCAGACGGCCGGCACCGGCACCGGAATCACTCCATGCTGACACCGGATCGTCCCGCGCCCCTCCCTGAGTTCGGGAACGATCACCTCTTCGATTCCCAGATTGTCAAGGCAAATGGCTGCAGCCGCAATATCCACAATCGAATCAACAGCTCCCACCTCATGAAAATGCACCTGCTCCTCCGAAACTCCGTGGGCTTTTGCCTCTGCACGGGCAATCACACAAAAAACTCTCTCTGCCATCGACAGAGCACCCGGAGTCAGATCTCCTGACCGGAGAATCTCAAGAATCTCCTGCATGCCTCTGTGTTCATGAGAATGAACATGCGCATGAGAATGATTGGTTCCATGTCCGTGAAGATATTCCATATCATGATCATGGTTTTCATGGACCGGATCCAGCCTGACGTCAAAATCACAGGCATCAAGTCCTGACTTTCTGACCCGGCTGACCCTGATCTCATACCCGGTAACCTTCAGACTGTCAAGCGTTCTGCGCAAAACCGTTTCATCCGCTCCCAGATCCAGCAAAGCAGCCACCACCATATCACCGCTGATTCCGGAGCTGCACTCCAGATATAATTTACTGTTTCTGCTGCTCATATTTTACTCCTTCGTCATTTTCCACCGCCGCTTCTTTTCCCACAGCCAGACGGTTGATCTGCGTTGCCATATACCCTGCACCGTAACCGTTGTCGATATTGACCACGGCAATTCCATTGGCACAGGAATTGATCATGGTAAGCAGAGCCGACAGACCGTTCAGGCTTGCACCATATCCCACGGAGGTAGGTACCGCAATCACCGGCTTATCCACAAGCCCACCCAATACACTGGCAAGGGCTCCCTCCATACCTGCCACGGCAACCACGCAGTTGGCCCCCTGGATCACATCCAGCCGGGACAGCAGCCGGTGGATTCCGCTGACACCCACATCGTAGATCCGTTCTACGCGTGTTCCGAAATACTCCGCTGTCTGGGCCGCTTCCTCCGCCACGGGAATATCAGCCGTTCCCGCAGTACATACAGCAATCCTGCCCTCCAGCTTTTTCTCTTTCCCGGCTATCTTAAGAATCCGGGATATGGGGTCATACTGAACCTGGGGAAATCTTTCCCGGATCAGCTCATACTGATGTTCGGATGCCCGGGTTCCGAACACCTCACCATCCTGCTCATACAGCCTCTCAAAAATATGCAGAAGATGTTCATCGGCTTTCCCGCTGCAGTAAATCACTTCGGCAAAGCCCGAACGCACCCTGCGGTGCATATCCAGCTTGGCATATCCCATCTCTTCAAAAGGCTGCCTCCGGAAAAACTGTTCGGCCTCATCTATGGAAATCTCACCATTTTTTAATTTTGACAGTACATCCCGTGTTTCCATAATTTCCTCCTGATCATGCTTTGTTATGCTGCTCCGGCTGCTCCTGCACACTGCTTAGTAACCTGCACACTGTTTATTAATTCGTTGTCCGTATATACACGTTATGCCATTTCTTCCGCAATGCGGCGTGCCACATAAACACCGCTGGCGGAAGCATGGGAAAGAGAATGGGTGACACCGCTTCCATCTCCGATAATATACAGCCCTTTGTATCTGCTTTCCAGATTGCTGTCAATATCCACTTCCATATTATAGAATTTAACCTCCACACCGTACAGCAGCGTATCATCATTGGCGGTACCGGGAGCAATTTTATCCAGCGCGTAAATCATCTCGATAATACCGTCCAGTATCCGCTTGGGGAGCACAAGACTCAGATCGCCCGGCGTTGCAGCCAGCGTGGGCGTTACGGTACTCTCCTCAAGGCGTTTTTCATTGGTACGCCTTCCTCTTACCAGATCACCGAAACGCTGAACGATGACACCGCCTCCCAGCATGTTGGACAGGCGTGCAATGCTTTCCCCGTAGCCGTTGCTGTCCTTGAAAGGATCGGAAAAATGCTTGGCTACCAGCAGAGCAAAGTTGGTATTCTCTGTTCTCTTTTCCCTTCCTTCGTAGCTGTGACCGTTCACCGTCACAATGCCGTTGGTATTCTCATTGACAACCATGCCATAGGGATTCATACAGAAAGTACGCACATTATCCTCAAATTTTTCCGTACGGTATACGATCTTGCTTTCATAAAGTTCATCGGTCAGGTGAGAAAAGATCACAGCAGGCAGTTCCACGCGGACACCGATATCCACACGGTTGGATTTTGTGGGAATATCCAGCTCTTTGCAGACCTTCTCCATCCACTTGCTGCCGCTTCTGCCTACAGACACGATACATTTTCTGCAGTCATAGGAGCCATCTTTGCAGATTACACGATAGCCATCCTCAAGCACCCCGATACTCTCCACAGGCGTCTGAAAATAGAAATCCACACGATTCTTCAGTTCTTCATAGATATTCTCCAGAACGATATAATTAATATCCGTACCCAGATGACGCACCGAAGCATCCAGAAGCCTCAGTTTATTCTGCAGACACAGCTTTTTAAACTGGGTCCCCGCAGTGGAATACAGCTTCGTATCCTGTCCTCCGTGGGACACATTGATCTCATCCACGTATTTCATCAGCTCAATCGCCTTCGTCCGGCCGATATACTCATAAAGCGTACCGCCAAAATCATTGGTAATATTATACTTGCCGTCAGAAAAAGCACCTGCTCCGCCAAAACCGCTCATAATCGCACAGGTCTTACACTTGATACAGGTCTTAACCTTCTCACCATCGATGGGACAGCGCCTTTTTTCCAGCGAAAAACCACTGTCAAAAACCGCAATACTCAGATTATCCTTTTTCTGCAGCAGCTCATAAGCAGAAAAAATACCTCCGGGACCGGCTCCGATAATAATAACATCATACTTCATACAATATATCCCTCCTGTATGATTATTCAGATATCAGCAAAGGCTTTGTATGCATAAAAAAACACCTAATTGCTGAATCTGCAATTACGTGGCGAAAAAAGAACTATTTCTTAAAAAGTCCACCCGAAACATGGTTTTGTAGCTTTATGATAACATCTCCCGATATTTCTGTCAATATACGCGGCTGTATTTTCCTTATATCTATGATATAATAGTTACCTACACTACGTTTGAGGTGGTCTGCTGTGATACAAATGAGTAAAGTCCTTCTTGTTGAATGTGAAACCGATCTGCGCCATGGGTTGTGTACGCTTCTGGAAGATGCCGGCTATCATGTGTTTTCCGCCGGGAATGGTATGGAAGCGCTGGAGCTGCTTTCAAAGGAACCTTCCCTTGTAATTCTGAACGCTGTGCTTTCTGATTTTTCCGGTTTTGAAGTCAGCAGGCGGATCCGCCGGGACTGCAGCTGCAATGTGCCGATTCTCTTTCTTTTATCTGACGATTCTCTTTCTCATAAAGAAGAAGCTTTTGCTGCGGGCGGAGATGATTATCTGGTCAGCCCTTTTGATCCCGGAGAACTGCTGCTTCGCGCCGCTTCTCTTCTGCGGCGTTACCGGGTCTATCTGAGTGAACCGGAACGGAATCCCGAAAAATGGCTGATTGCCGGCGACCTGAGAGTCAGTGAGCAGTACAATGAAGTTTTCCGCCGTGAAAAACGTATCGAACTGCCGGATATAGAATATAGAATGCTGAAACTTTTCATGCAGCACCGCAGGAAAATATTCTCCATACGTAATTTATACGAAACCATATGGAATGAACCGTTTGACCATTCCCGCAGCAATACGGTTATGGTACATATCCGGAAACTTCGCATGAAGATTGAAGACACCCCCGAAGATCCCCGCTATATCCGCACAGAATGGGGACGCGGATACTGTTTTTACATGTAGGACACAGGATTTCATTTCTTTTACATTTTTTAAAAAGCCATTAATATTTTTTATCCGGTGTATAAGATTCTTTTAAACATTTCCCGACTTAAGAAACTGTTAAGAAATGCCCGATATGCTGATTTTCAGCAAAGGGCATTTTTCTGTTTCTCTGCTGTTCACAGATTTATTTTCAGGAGGTGCATTTCAATGAAAAATGTACTTGAATATATGGAAACCGCATTGTCCGGACATCCGCAGAAGGTTCTGATTTCCGATCCCGCCGGTGAGCTTTCCTGTGAAGAATTTCTTCAGCAGTCCCGGCAGATCGGAAGTTTTCTGTGCTCCGGACTTCACGCTTTCCAGAAGCCTGTGGCTGTTTATCTTGATAAGACGCCTGCCTGCGCCGCAGCCATGATGGGCGTCGTTTACAGCGGCTGTTTTTATGCGGTGCTTGACACATCTCAGCCCGCAGACCGGATCCGGCTGATTTTTGATACACTGCAGCCTGCAGCCGTTCTGACCGACTGCGATCATCTGGAAGCTGCCGGACAATTCGGTGTACCGGTAGTTCTGCTGGAGGATGCGCTGCAGACTCCCGAAAACGGACCGGAACTTGCCCGGATCCGCCGCAGGTCAATCGATACGGATATTCTGTATGTTCTCTATACTTCCGGATCCACCGGAACTCCCAAAGGAGTCGTCATCAATCACCGGGCTGTCATTGCATATATCGGATGGGTGATTGAAACCTTCCACATTGATGATACGGTCGTATTCGGCAGCCAGACACCGTTCTACTTCAGTATGTCAGTCACGGATCTGTTCGGGACTCTTTTTACGGGCGCCAGACTGCAGATCATTCCCCGCCGGTATTTTTCTTTCCCGACCATGCTGATTGATTACATGAATGAATATGAGATCAACACCATTTACTGGGTACCTTCCGCACTGGGAATCATAACCACATGGGATGCTTTTGCCTGGAAGCTGCCTCTTCATCTGAAGAAGATCATGTTTGCAGGTGAGGTGATGCCGGTTAAATACCTGAACTACTGGAAAAAGTACCTTCCCGATGCCAGCTTCAGCAATCTGTTCGGTCCCACAGAGACGACAGATATCTGTACCTGGTACACAGTGGACCGTGATTTCGCAGATGATGAATCTCTCCCCATCGGCCATTCCTGCAATAACTGCGATTCCTTCATAGTCACAGAAGACGGCAGACCGGCGAAGACCGGTGAAACCGGCGAGCTTTACGTCCGCGGATCGTTCCTGGCTTCAGGCTACTACAACAATCCTGAAAAAACAGCGGAGGCTTTCGTACAGAATCCGCTGCAGCAGGCGTTTCCTGAAACCGTTTACCGCACCGGTGATCTGGTCCGGTATAACGAACGAGGGGAAATCATCTACATCGGCCGGCGTGACTTCCAGATCAAACATATGGGATACCGTATCGAACCCGGTGAGATTGAGACAGCCTGCAGCTCTCTGAAGGAGGTGGACAGCAGCGTCTGCATCTATGACGTAAAAACAGACCGGATCCTGATCTTTTATCAGGGAAAAGGCAAACCGGAAGAAATCGGCAGGCAGCTTCGTGAAAAACTTCCGCCCTACATGTGCCCTCAGAAAATCGAAAAGGTACGGCAGATGCCCCACAACGCCAACGGCAAAACCGACCGTAAATATTTTCTTGAACTGATACAGAAGCAGTGAGGCCAAATGTCGCCGCACAGGAAATACTCGAAACACAGGCGAAAAGATATAAGCAAAGCAAAAATAAGCAAACAGCAATACAAACAAAATACAGACAGGAGAAAACAATTATGGAAACCGTTATTAAAATTTTAAGCAATCTGAAACCCGGTGTAGACTTTACAAAAGAAAAGGATCTGGTAAACCGCCAGATTCTCACCTCCATGGAAATCATGCTGCTGACAGGCGAGCTGAACGATGCGTTCGACATCGAAATCACTCTGCCCTACATCATTCCCGAGAATTTCAGTTCTGCAGAAGCTATTTATGATATGGTTCAGAGAATCGAGGAGGATGAATAATCCATGCAGTATAACGACTGGTTTTTTGTGGTAATTTTTTTACCTGCAGCGGCGGCACTGTATTACCTGCTGCCGCTGCGGCTGCGCTGGCTGTCGCTGCTGATCTCCAGTGCAGCTTTTTATCTGCTTTCCTGCGGCGGACGGATCGTGATTCTTCTGGCCACCACCCTTCTGGTATATGCAGCCGGTCTCTGTCTGGAAAAGATCCAGCTGAGATTTCAGGAACAGAAAAAGGAGCTTCCCAAAGAAGAACGGAAACAGCTGAAAAAGCAGACTGAAAAAAAGAAACATCGCGTTCTCGCTATTTCCTGTATTCTGCTGTTTTCCATTCTTTTTTCCGTGAAATACCTGAATTTTTTCTGCGGAAACCTGAATGTTCTGCTGAATAAACTGCAGATTTCCTCTCAGATTCCCGTTTTCCACCTGATGATGCCTCTGGGAGTCTCATTTTATACGCTTTCGGCCGCCAGCTACATCATCGACATCTCACGCGGGACCTGTCAGGCGCAGAGAAACTACCTGAAACTGCTTCTTTTCCTGTTCTTTTTTCCTGTTATTGTGGAGGGACCGATTTCCCGATACAATCAGCTGGGAAAACAGCTGGAAGAAGGACATCCCTTCTGTTATGAGACGTTTTGTGAAGGACTTCAGCTGATTCTCTGGGGGCTTTTGAAAAAGGTTCTCATCGCAGACAGACTCAGCCTGTATGTAAGATATGTGTTCGGTTCCTATGCCAAACTTCCGTCGCCCATTATCATTCTGGGGATATGCTGCTATACATATCAGATTTATATGGAATTTTCGGGATGCATGGATATGGTGACCGGCGGTGCGCAGCTGTTCGGCATCCGGCTGGAACAGAACTTCCGCAGGCCTTTCTTTTCCAGAAGTGTCAATGAATTCTGGAGGCGGTGGCATATTACTCTGGGCAGCTGGCTGAGGGACTACATCTTCTATCCGATTTCCATCAGTCATCCTTTTCAGAATCTGACAAAGCAGACCAGAAAACACATGAATCCCTATTATGCTTCCTGTCTGCCCATGATCGCGGCTCTGTTTGCTGTATGGTTTGGCAACGGTATCTGGCACGGTGCAGAATGGAAATACATTTTCTATGGTCTGTACTATTACATGATCGTCGTTCTGGGCATGCTGCTGGAGCCTCTGTTTGTAAAAATCACAGGAGCACTGTCCATCAGCAGGGAAAGCAGAGTTTATCATGGTTTTCAGATATTCCGTACCTTTTGTCTGGTCAATCTGGGCATGCTGATTTTCCGTGCCGATACCCTTACAAAGGCAAAGGACATGATTTCTGCCATACTGCATAACGGTATGTCGGGAGAAGAACCGTTGATGCACGCTCTGCTCGGACACCGCATTGGCATGATGGAATGGCCCATGTTTGCTGTTTTCCTTCTTTTCGTAATCATCATCGGGATTCTGCAGGAAAAAGGAATCGAAATCCGCAAAACCATCAACGGCTGCCCCCTGCCGGTACGCTGGTGCGTTTATCTGGCAGCCGTCTGCATTCTGGCGGCAGCAGGCGCTTACGGTCCCGGATACGGAACGGTGGATTTCATCTATGCGCAATTTTAGTATGGTCAATAAACAGGAGCAAACGACATGACACAAACAACTCATATAAACATATTTTTCAAAAAGCACGGAAAACCGGTAAAGGTACTGCTGTTCTGCCTGATTCTGATCCTGCTTCTGGAAACGCTGTCCTGGCTGTCCCTGATCACACTCCGGAATCCTGATCCTATGTCCGACAGCAATCCATGGGCAGTTTTTGAAGAACCTGAAAACACCGTCGATCTCATCGCCATCGGCAACAGCAACGTGCGGAGCGGAATGATTCCCATGCAGCTCTGGAAAGATTACGGCATCACCAGCTATACCTGGGGAGAGCCCGGCGTGGATCCTTTCGACACGGAACTGTATCTGAAAAAAATCTTCAAAAAACAGTCTCCTTCCGTCGTCATTCTGGAAGCCAGCTTCTTTTTCCGCAATACTACATTAACGGAAAATCTGAACAGCCGGGTAAAAGCCAGCCTTGCCTCTGTCTGCCCGCTGATTTCCTATCACAGAACACTGACCAGACTGTTTCAGTATTCCTTCAGCGATCTTATTGAGGCATCTCACTCCGTGACAAAAGGGTATTATGTGAATTTTCAAACAAAGTCGAGTAAAAAGGCAAAAAGCTATATGAAAAAGTCTTCTTCGGATGATATTCTCAGCCCCATCGTTGAGGAACAGGTACTGAAAATTGAAAAGCTGTGTGAGGAAAACGGGGCTCAGCTGATCATCGCTGCAGTTCCTTCCACTTCAGACTGGGGATATCAGCGCCACGAACTGACAGAAGAGTTCTGCAGCCGGAATCATCTGGAATTTCTGGATATGAATACTTCCGATGTGCTGAAAGACATGGGCCTGAGCTGGAAAAAGCATACCCGTGACGGCGGAACCCACCTGAATTACTACGGAGCCAGTCTGACAACCGAATACCTGGGACAGTACCTGGCAGAAAACCATCCCATGACAGATTTCCGCGGAAAAGACGGATATCAGCAATGGGATGACGACTGTCAGTATTTTTACAATGGTATTTCACAGATTGAAGCGGAAGTGCAATCGCAGTGACTGAATCACACGTCTGCTGCTGACATTTTCCCGGAAACTTTCCGGACACACCAGAAACAGGTGGGTACAATGTAGCAGCAGGCGGCAATCCATGCCGTCTGATCAGCGAAGCAGATGGCAGTAAATCCATAGGATTTCACAAAGAACACGCTGACAATAATTCTCGCAAACATTTCCATCACACCGGATAATACCGCTCTTCCCGAATAGCCAAGTCCCTGGGTACTGAGGCGGCATACATTAAGAATTGCCAGACACCAGAAAAAGAAGCCAAGACAGCGCAGATATTTTGCAGCCGCATCGAGAACCTCCGTGGCCGTACCGCTCACAAAAAGCTGCGACAGCATTCTTCCTCCGAAGATCAATACAAGTCCCGCGCAGATTCCGTAAGCCACACTGACACCAAGGCCTTCCCATATACCCTTTCGGATCCGGTCTGCACGGCCTGCGCCCAGATTCTGTCCGCAGAAGACGGAAACCGCATTGGCAATGGCATCAAAAGGACACATCACAAACTGTTTGATCCGCAGAGCCGCCGTAAATCCTGATACATACACACTTCCCAGCCCGTTATTCGCCGACTGCATCACCATACTGCCTATGGCGGTTATGGAAAACTGCAGACCCATGGGAAGCCCCATGACCAGCATGGTTCCCACCGATCCGGCCTTTACCCTGCAGTTTTTTGAAGAAAGATGAAGCAGCTCCACCCGTTTAATGATAAATACAAGACACAGGATGCCGCTCACTGCCTGAGCCGTTATGGTCGCCGCGGCCGCACCGGCAACACCCCATTTCAGCACCAGAATACAGAACAGATCCAGAGCCACATTCAGTACCGTTGAAAACGCCAGAAAGAAAAACGGCGTTCTGCTGTCCCCCACCGACCGCAGTATGCTGGAAAGCAGATTATAGAGCAGCGTAAAAGGAATTCCCAGAAAAAGAATCAGCAGATACTGATATGCGCCTTCGAAAATATTGTCCGGTGTTGACAGGATATGCAGAATCTGCGGGCAGAAAAGCGCGCAGATACAGGTCAGTACCACGGCAGCGATTCCCGTGAGGAACAAACCGTGAAAAATGTAGTTTTTCATGCCGTCATAGTCGCGCGCGCCGAACCGCTGCGCCACCGGAATCCCGAATCCGCTGCAGATCCCGGTGCAGAAGCCCAGAACAAGAAACTGCACACTGCTGGAGGCCCCCACACTGGCCAGCGCCTCCGTTCCCAGCACTCTTCCCACAATCGCTGCATCAATGATATTGTAGGTCTGCTGCAAAAGATTGCCGATTAATAAAGGAAGGGCAAACTGCAGAATCAACTGAAACGGTTTGCCCTCTGTCATACTTTTTGTCATACGTAACTTCCTCTCCCTGATAAAACTGATCCGCAGCTGTACAGATCCCGGCGGAGCTGCACAGCTGCACGGTTCAAAACAATTCCATAGTATAATACCGGTTTCGGAAGCCGTCAATATTTTTTATCAGCTGTTTCACCTAAAATCATGCTCTGCTGAATAGTTACGACATAATTTATGAGACCCGGCCGTTATCCATTTCACAGACCACATCTGCCAGGTTCATGGTGGATTTTCTGTGAGATACCAGCACTACGGTTTTTTCGGTGCAGGATTCTTTCAGGGATTTCAGAATGATGCCTTCGTTCAGGGAGTCCAGATTGCTGGTCGGTTCATCCAGAAGCAGAAAGGGTGCATCATGCAGAAAAGCTCTGGCGATTCCGATTCTCTGCTTTTCTCCGCCGGACAGCGTATCGCCCAGTTCACCCACCTCCGTGTCATACCCCTTCGGCAGTGTCATGATAAAATCATGAATCGATGCTTTTCTGGCCGCTTCCATGATTTCTTCCCGGGATGCCCCCGGTCTTCCCACCGCAATATTATCCGCGATGGAATCATGGAACAGATGGGTTTCCTGTGTCACATAGCTTTCACTGTTCCGCAGTCTGGTGGTGGGAATGTTTTCAACCGCTTCCCGGGAAATGCGGATGGTGCCACTGTCCGTATCCCAGAACCGCATAAGCAGTTTAAGCAGTGTGGATTTGCCGGAACCGCTGGCACCGTGGATGCCGATAATCGTTCCCGGTTCCATGGTAATGGAATAATCCCTCAGAATCGTTTCATCATCGTAGGCGAATGTCACATTTTCCGCCTCTGCTCCTGTAAAATACACATCTCCTTCCCAGCTTTCCTGTTCCTTTTCAGAAACCTCTTCCACCAGGGGAGTCTCCTCCAGAATGGAAAGCACCCGTTCACCGCTGGCCAGCGTCTGATTCAGATTGTTGGACAGATTGGACAGTGCCACCACCGGTCCGAAGGAACCCATCATGGCGATGGTACAGGTCAGAACTCCGTCAAATCCCATCTGTCCGTTCCCATACAGATGCAGCGTCAGAAACAGCATCCCGAAGGAGCAGAGCAGAATTGCCAGATCCGTCACCGAACGCTGTTTTCCTTCCATACGGCTCAGTTTTTTCTGCATGCGGCCCAGTTCCACTGACTTCATATCCATCTGTGCCTCACGGACTGCTCCCTGTCCGTACTGAATCGTCTCATCGATTCCCCGCAGAGAATCCAGCACAAAACTGTTCAGATTTCCGAATTCATTGCGGAATTCCAGCCCTGTCAGGCCTCCTCTCCGTCCGTTCTGCACGGGAATCAGCACGCCCACAATCAGATAGGCAAACAGTGCAAAACCTCCTGCCAGGACATGATACCGGCCCATAAAAACAACCATGAACAGGGAAGTCAGTATGGCTATGGCAATCGGGGAAACCGTATGAGCGTAAAACACTTCCAGCAGTTCAATGTCCGTGGTGATCACAGAAATCAGATTTCCTTTATCTTTTCCCTCCAGCTTTGCAGGGCATAATTTCCGCAGAGCGGCAAAAACCTGATGACGGATGATCGCCAGCAGCTTAAATGCAATAAAATGATTGCAGTACTGCTCCGCATAGTGAAGGACACCGCGCAAAACGGCCAGAACCACCATCAGAATGCAAACCTTTTTCACGGATATGTCCGTAAGCATCAGCCCCTGCAGCAGCGTCTGTCCAGCCAGAATGGTCAGGAAAACAGCACACAGATAGCCGGCTGTTCCCAACAGAACAGCTGCAGTCATGATGTGGAGCAGTGGTTTTACCAGCCTGATAAGCTGCCCCATAATCTTTACAGCGCTTCTTCTCTGTTTCATGCTCCCACCGCCTTTTTGCAACTGTATTCCTCCAGCTTTCTCTGACTTTCATAAAGCCGGCAGTACTGCCCTTTTTTCTTCATCAGTTCCCCGTGAGTTCCTTTTTCTCTGATTCTGCCGTCAGACAGCATATAGATGCAATCCGACTCCACCACGTTGGACAGGCGGTGAGAAATCAGCAGGACCGTCCGTGTTTCTGCCAGTTCACGGATCACGTCCATAATCATTTCTTCGCTTTCCGCATCGATATTTGACGTGGCTTCATCAAAGATATACACCGGAGTATCATGCAGCAGCGCCCTGGCGAGAGCCAGTCTCTGGCACTGACCCCCTGAGAGATTTCCTGCTTTTTCCAGCAGTTCTGTCTGAAGCCCCTGCCGGGTATTTAAAAACGACAGCAGATTGACCCTGGCCAGTACTGCCTCCATCTCTTCCCGGGCGGCATCCGGTTTTGCCATGCGCAGATTTTCTTCCACAGTTCCTTTAAACAGGTAGCTGTTGTGCCGTACCAGCGTAATCCCTTTCAT
>JBJELO010000294.1:0-24340 GCA_051879195.1 Lachnospiraceae bacterium | reverse complement strand
CTTCTTTATGATGTAAAACTGCTTCTTTCGGGTCAAACTCTATCCCCATGATGATATTTTCCATCATGTTCTTCAATGTCACCCGAATATTTTTCGGGAATCCCAACCCGAGGGTCAGATGCCCCTGCGGATCAGAATCAACCAACAACACTCTCTGGCCCACTCTTGCCAGTCCAACACCCAAATTGATACATGTGGTGGTCTTTCCGACTCCACCTTTCTGGTTAGACACCGCTATCACTCTGCACATGATAAAATCTCCTTTTTCTACTATTTTTCTTTTACATTGCTTTTTCTGACTTCCACATAAGCTCTGTGAAATTTTTTTGTCCCTTTATTTGGGTATAAATCTGAAAACTCAGTTACTTCAATCTTGGGATGTCTTTGCAAAATCTTCTCAAACCATTTAATATCATTCTTTGTTCCCATCAATCGAACCTTTAACATTAGTCTGCTCCTCCAAACAGGGCATACAGTTTCCGGTTATACGTTGCATATTCCGGATACCGAATTTGTATTGCCTGCCAAAAATAAGGTGCATAGGCACAGCAGAATAATTCTTCTACAGTATACTGCCTGCACTCGTCAATCTGCTCCTCTGCGTCTTCGTAATCATCAACACTTGGCGTAGCATTACAATATAAATTAAACGCCATTCTGACTACTTTTACGCTCCCGCTGGTCTGCCAGCCTTCGTGTAAACACTCTGTTTTTACACATCCGTTCTTAAAATCATAAATGCGGTTCACATTTCTTCTGGTATCATCGTTAATACCAAGGCAATAGCAAAGTGCCTTATGGTACACATCCTGATACCGTACCTCGCTCAATTTTTCATAGTAGAATTTCTCATGTGCTTCACTAATAAAAATAATTTTTTGAGCTTTATCCGCTCCTGCTCCTAACGCTGTACTACTCATGTTCTTTTCCTCCGATTCTTATTTATGCTTTGCTGACCATAACAAAAAAGGACACTTCTCTAAAATTTCTTTTAGAAAAATGTCCTTATAGTACAAAATATGAACTTGAACTGACTCGATTTTAATTTAAAATCGCTTATTTTAACCCTTTAAGAAGGATTATTTTGTCGTACTCTTGTCGTACCATACAATTTCAAAGTCCGCAAACCCTTGATTTTACTGCATTTTATTTATCTAATGACTTCATCGTCGGGAACAACAAAACATCCCTGATTGCTGCCGAGTCTGTGAGCAGCATAACCATTCTGTCAATACCGAATCCGATACCGCCTGTGGGAGGCATGCCGATTTCCAATGCGTGCAGGAAGTCTTCATCGGTGGTGTTGGCTTCTTCGTCGCCCTGGGCCAGTGCTTCTTCCTGTGCTTTGAAACGTTCTCTCTGGTCGATGGGATCGTTTAATTCGGAGTAGGCGTTGGCCATCTCCCAGCCGTTCATGAAGAATTCGAAACGTTCTACGTATTCGGGGTTGTCCGGTTTCATCTTGGTTAAAGGTGAGATATCGGTGGGGTGATCCATGACAAATGTAGGCTGGATCAGGTGTTTTTCTGCGTATTCTTCGAAGAACAGGTTCAGGATATCACCCTTTTTATGTCTTTCTTCATATTCAATATGGTGCTCTTTGGCAGCGGCTCTGGCTGCTTCCAGATCGGGGATTTCGTTGAAGTCCACGCCTGCGTATTTCTTGACGGCATCTACCATGGTGATGCGTTCGAAGGGTTTGCCCAGATCCATCTCGATTCCATTGTAGGTGATGGTGGTGGTACCCAGTACTTCCTGTGCCACATGGCGGTACAGGTTTTCTGTCAGATCCATCATGCCGTTGTAATCAGTGTATGCCTGGTACAGCTCCATCAGGGTGAATTCCGGGTTGTGTCTGGTGTCCAGACCTTCATTACGGAATACACGGCCGATTTCATATACACGCTCCAGACCGCCCACGATCAGACGCTTCAGGTAAAGCTCCAGGGAAATACGAAGCTTCAGGTCTTCGTCCAGTGCATTGAAATGAGTCTCAAAAGGTCTTGCTGCTGCGCCGCCTGCGTTGGCTACCAGCATGGGTGTTTCCACTTCCATGAAGCCCTGTCCGTCCAGATAGGTACGGATGGCGCGGATGATCTTTGATCTCTTGATAAAGGTATCTTTTGCTTCCGGGTTCATGATCAGATCCACATATCTCTGACGGTAACGGATATCTGTGTTGGTCAGGCCGTGGAACTTCTCGGGCAGGGGGCTCAGGCTCTTGGAAAGGAGCGTGATCTTCTTTGCCTTTACGGATACTTCGCCGGTGTGGGTGCGGAATACTTCACCTTCCACGCCGATCAGGTCGCCTACGTCCAGTTTCTTGAAGTCCTTGTAGGGATCTTCGCCCAGAATGTCGCGGGCTACGTAGATCTGAATGTTGCCTTTCAGATCCTGCAGGTTGCAGAAGGAAGCCTTGCCCATGACCCGTTTGGACATCATACGTCCTGCCAGGCTTGTCGCCAGTACTTCTGAAGGTTCTTCACCTTCGGGAGTGTTCGCTTCCAGCTGTACAAATTTCTCCTTTACATCTGCTGTATGATCGGTTACGTTATATTTTGTAATTTCATAAGGATTGCGGCCTTCTTCCATCAGGGTCGCAAGCTTTTCTCTTCTTACTTTTTTCAGCTGATTCTCATCCTGAGGCTTCTGCTGATTCTTTCCTTTATTCTGTTCTCCCATTATTCAAACCTCTGAATTCCAAGTATCTTATACTGAACAGTACCTGCCATTGTAGGAACATCAACCAGGTCGTTGGTTTTTCTTCCCATCAGAGCTGCTCCTACCGGGCACTCGTTGGAAATCTTGTTCTCCAGGCTGTTCGCTTCGGCAGAACCTACGATTTTGTATTCTACCACTTCGTCAAATTCAACGTCCAGCAGCTTGACACTGCAGCCTACGCTGACTTTATCAATTGAAATTTCATCATCAGATACAACCTCTGCGTTTTTCAGCAGCTGTGTTAACTCTGCGATTCTGGCTTCGATTTCTCTCTGCTCTTCTTTTGCTGCATCATATTCGGCGTTTTCTGATAAGTCGCCTAATTCTCTGGCGATTTTAATCTTCTCAGCAACTTCTTTACGTTTGACATTAACTAACTCTTCCAGTTCTTTCTCATACCGATCCAGACCGGCACGGGTAAGCATATTCTTTCTAACTGTCTCTGCCATAATGATTGCTCCCTTTCTCAAAATCCAAAATTTCTGCGCTTATCAGTCACGACCCGAACCGGCTCAAATCCCCGGTCTATACGCCACAACTGTGCAAAATCCATGGCTTATAATTATAACTCAGTGTGTTTAAAATTGTCAACCTGTAACTGTTCAGAGCCGGGCTGATTTGTCAAAAAAGTGCGGCGAATACCTGCAAATTCCATTACCAGCCGTTCAAACTCCTCATAGGTTTCTGTCAGATTCACATTTGCCCGGAAAGAGGCGGAGTCCGGGAAGCCGGTTGTGTACCAGGCGGCATGCTTGCGCATCTCCCGCATGCCGATGTATTCCCCTTTCAGCCCACACTGGAGTCTGGCGTGGCGCAGCAGCATGCTGCAGACCTCTTCCAGTGTCCGCTCAGGGGCAGCCTCTTCTCCGGCCAGCAGTCTGCAGATTCCATCAAAAATCCAGGGATTGCCTTTTGCTCCCCGGCCGACCATAACGGCATCACATCCCGTTTCGTTCATCATGCGGACCGCGTCTTCCGGTTTGAAAATGTCTCCGTTGCCGAATACAGGGATCGAGACCGCGTCTTTTACCTGACGGATTACATCCCAGTCGGCTTTGCCGGAGTAATACTGCTCTCTTGTTCTTCCGTGTACGGCTACTGCTGCTGCGCCGGCATCTTCCATATATTTTGCAAATTCAGGTGCCAGCGTTTCGTCATTGCAGAAGCCTTTGCGGAATTTCACAGTAACCGGTTTGTGAACTCTTTTTACCATCTCACGGATCACATCCGCTGCCAGTTCGGGATTCTTCATCAGGGCGGAGCCCTCTCCGTTATTGACTACCTTCGGAACCGGGCATCCCATGTTCACATCAAGGAACGCGTAGGGGCCGTCCTCCACCTGAGCGGCGATCTCACCCATCAGCTCCGGGTCGGAGCCGAACAGCTGAAGCGCCACCGGACCTTCGGCGGGCGATACCTCCATCAGAGGCCCCGTGTTGCGGTTTTTGTAATGAATTGCCTTGGCACTGACCATCTCCGTATACATCAGGCCGCATCCCTGCTCACGGCATAAGATACGGTACGCCTGATCGGTGACTCCGGCCATGGGCGCCAGCGCCACCGGATTGTCCAGCACGAAATCACCGATTTTTACAGCCGGGCGCCGGACTGCCCGGGCTGCTCTCCCGCCGTCAATCATCTTCTCCACCGTTTAAAAACAGCATGCGGTAATACATCTCAAGACTTTCCATCAGCTCCTGCCGTTCTTCCTGAATCTGCTTGATTTTCAGCACACTGCCGATTTCGTCGAAGAGATAGTCGCCCGGGTCACTGGTGACCTTCAACTGCAGGCTGCCGTCCGGCTCAAATTCCATGGTGAAGATTCCGCCCACATCCTCCACATACAGAACACAAAGAGCTTTCAGTTCATCCTGCACCATCTCGGGAAGGTTATAAAATTTCTGATTCAGATAAAATTTCTGCGTGTACGAATTCGCACCGCATAATACAACATTCTCATCCATATATATCACCTTACATACATTGCTTTATACGTATCCGTATACTCCGCGTACAGATACTTCTCCTGAGGAAATAGCTTCTCTTCTGCCATCCTCCCGTTGTACCAGCAGCGCGCCGGTTTCATCGATGCCTTCAGAGAGGCATTTGAAAGAACCTGCACCGTCGGAAATAACCACCTGTTGATTGCGGTTGATCAGCCGTTCGTTGTATGCATCCTTCATGCCGGACAGATTGCCATGTTCCAGAAAATCGGCATAATATTTTTCAAAAGAACGGCATACGGCTCCTGCCAGTGCGGCGCGGCTTATGGTACTGCCGGTCAGCATGGCAAGAGAAACGGCTTTTTCACTGAGTTCCTCAGGAAAATGGTCGTTATTCACATTGATGCCGATGCCGGGAACGATGAAGCTGATCCTGCCTTCCTCCATACTCATCTCAGTCAGGATGCCGCATACCTTTCTGCCCTGAACCACCAGGTCATTGGGCCATTTGATCTGCACCTGCACACCGGAAACCTCCTCGATGGCCTCCATAACGGCCATGGCTGTCACCAGAGTTACCATGGAGGCCTGCTGCGCGGAAAATGCGGGTTTCAGCACCATGGACATCCACAAACCACAGCCGGCGGGTGAGGTCCAGACTCTGCCCAGACGTCCGCGGCCGCTTTCCTGACAGTCCGCTACCACCAGCGTCCCCTCGGGAGCGCCGCCATCGGCCAGTCGTTTCGCCTCCAGGTTGGTCGAATCGATCTTATCGTAAAAATACAGATTCTGTCCCATCCACCCGGTTTCCATAGCCCGTTTCAACTCATGAAGAGATAGAATGTCTCCACTCTCCCTCAGACAGTATCCCCTGTTTTTCACGGCATCAATCACATATCCTTCTTCCTGCAGCTGACGGATGCATTTCCACACAGCGGTCCGGGAAACGCCAAGCATCTCACACAAATACTGACCGGAAATGTACTCATCCGCCTCCTGCAGAATATTCAGTATTTTTTCTTTCATATTCACTCCTGTCCCCGCTGTAATCCGGATTTTACTGTATTTCTGACTTTACTGTATTTCTGACTTTACTGTATTTCTGACTTTACTGTACTCCGGATTTTCTGCGCTTCCACTTTTCTGTACTTCCGGCTTTCTAACCCCAGACACTGAGGCCGCTGACAACTGCCAGGATCAGGAAAAATCCTCCCAGTACCAGAGCTGCGATACCGGAAGCGGAATGTCTTCTGCCGGAGCGGAAACGATTCATCCTGGCATAGGCGCTGGTGAAGTTCAGCACCGCTGCCAGGAAAAAGATAATCGGATAACACTGCGTATTGTGCATGGGACTGAGGAATACAATCACTGCCAGCACGATAATTGCAATACAGATACCGATATGAATAAAATCCACAACCATATTGATCATGCGCATACTGTTTCTCTTTTTATTCACCAACATCCCTCTTTCCTGTATTACATCTGCAGCCGGTTCCTATTCCTCGCCTTTCAGTGTTGCGTACATGATTGCCTTGATGGTATGCATGCGGTTTTCCGCCTCGTCAAATACCACAGACTGTGCCGATTCGAAAACTTCGTCGGTAACTTCCATCTCGGAAATGCCGAATTTCTCACCCATTTCTGCACCGATCTTTGTCTTAAGGTCGTGGAATGCGGGCAGACAGTGCATGAAGATCGCATCATCGGCTGCATTGGCCATGCATGCGGCGTTGACCTGATACGGTCCCAGTTCGCGGATACGTTCTTCCCATACTTCATCCGGTTCACCCATGGATACCCACACATCCGTGTAAATAACCTGCGCATCCTTCGTTGCCTTCTTCACATCTTCTTCCAGAGTGATGGTTGCGCCGGTTTCGGCCGCGATGGCACGACAGGTATTGACCAGCTCCTCATTGGGGAAATACTTTTTCGGTGCGCAGGCGGTAAAATGCATGCCCAGCTTCGCACAGGTTACCATAAGGGAGTTGCCCATATTGTAGCGGGCATCGCCCATATATACGAATTTAACGCCTTTCAGATGACCGAGATGCTCCCGGATTGTCAGCATGTCTGCAATCATCTGAGTAGGATGGAATTCATTGGTCAGGCCGTTCCATACGGGCACACCGGCATATTTGGCCAGTTCTTCCACAATATCCTGTCCGAATCCGCGATACTCAATACCATCGTACATCCTGCCCAGTACACGGGCCGTGTCGGCAATGCTTTCCTTTTTGCCGATCTGGGATCCGCTGGGATCCAAATATGTACATCCCATGCCCAGGTCATAAGCAGCAACTTCAAATGAACATCTTGTTCTTGTACTTGTCTTTTCAAAAATCAATGCGATATTCTTGCCGGTCAGACATTTATCAACGATGCCGGCCTTTTTCTGTGCCTTTAACTTTGCGGCAAGATCAATTAAATATTCAATCTCTTCCGGTGTGTAATCCAGAAGTTTTAAAAAATTACGTCCTTTTAAATTCATGTTCTCCTCCTGTAAATGTGCGCCGCCGGGCACACAATATCAAACAGAGGCCTGTCGCTTTAACGACAGACCTCCTGGTCAGCTGCAACCTCAGCTTATACTATATCAGTTCTTTTTCAGAACTTCAACCTTGTATCGGAAATTCACACATCTTAATTGTACATCTTAATTGTCTTTCATGATCTCTGCTGCCGATTTTGCAAGACCAGCCAGTCCCTGAATCTCGGAGGGAATGATAATCTTGGTTGCTTTGCCGTCCGCTGCCTTTTCGAATGCTTCCAGACTCTTTAACTTAAGAACTGCTTCATCTGCACCGGCTTCTCTCAGAAGACGGATACCTTCGGCTGTTGCCTGCTGTACTTTCAGAATCGCTGCTGCTTCACCTTCGGCTTCCTTGATCCTTTTCTCTTTTTCCGCTTCCGCCCGGAGAATGGCAGCCTGCTTTTCTGCTTCTGCGGAGAGAATTGCCTGTTCCTTCAAACCTTCTGCCACCAGAACGGTTGACTTTTTCTCACCTTCCGCCTGCAGAATCTTCTCACGGCGTTCACGTTCCGCTTTCATCTGTTTCTCCATGGAATCCTGAATTTCCTTGGGCGGCATGATATTCTTCAGTTCCACACGGTTTACCTTGATGCCCCAGGGATCCGTTGCTTCGTCAAGGGCAGAACGCATATGTGTGTTGATCAGTTCACGGGATGTAAGCGTCTGGTCCAGCTCCAGGTCACCGATGATGTTACGCAATGTGGTGGCGGTCAGATTCTCGATCGCAGCCAGCGGATTCTCCACACCGTATGCATACAGCTTGGGATCCGTAATCTGGTAAAATACAACCGTATCGATCTGCATGGTGACATTATCCTTTGTAATAACCGGCTGAGGTGGGAAATCCACAACCTGTTCCTTTAAATTGACTTTTCGTGCAATACGGTCAACAAAGGGCACCTTGAAATGAACACCTACAGACCATGTAGCCAGATAACCTCCCAGCCGTTCCACAACCATGGCTTTCGCCTGCGGCACAACCGTCACACAGGATGCCAGGATCACAACAAGAAAAATAACTAAAATCAGAACGCCTATACCTGTACCTATACCTATATTTGTACCAAACCTCATAACTATACCTCCTGAATATGCTTTTTCACGATCAGCTTCACGCCCCTGATCTCCAGAATCTCAACCTGTTCCCCCTGAACGAAACGAATCTGATCCTCCGCACTCCGTGCCATCCAGATCTGACCGTTCACACTGGCCTGACCCTTATTCTCCACATTATCAATATCTTCCGTAACTACCGCTATTTTTCCGATAAGACTTTCCACATTGGTTTTCACTGTGCGGCTGTTGAGATACTTCACCGCTACAGGTCTTGTAAAATACAGAAGAATCAGAGAAACCACAATCAGCACCAGCAGCTGTATAAACAGATTGGCGCCCAGATTCGCTGCAACAAATGCGGCGAAGGCACCCGCTGCAAACCAGATCGTCGTCAGACCCATGGTCGCCAGTTCGATACCGATCAGTAAAACGCAGATCAGCAGCCAGTAAATTGCTTCCATATCCTTCTTCCTTTCCTCCGGACTGGATTCAAACCCGAATCCGGATGTTTTATTTTGATACTTATTGTAGCATTAATCAGAAACGGAATCAAATAAATAATTATTACGTATGTGTAACAAAACTATAACTATAACTTAAAATCAACCCGCCGGGCGCATTCAAAAACGGCATGCCTTTCGACATGCCGTTTCCCGGATTGCTCCGTTTTTTATGTTTTTCAGATTATGTTTTAGAAGAAACAGTTATCTCCGATCACAATGGAATTGCTGTGAGAGGAAGGATCCGTTGCCCAGACGGCACGGAACTGTAATCTTCCGCCGATATTGTTGCTTCCCGACAGGGCTGCCTTTGCCGCGCTTACGCATGTGCTGCTGGGGCCTGCTGACAGGAAACGATTCAGTGCACCGCTTGTTACAGTACCGAACTGGCCTGACTGATAGATCACTCCGCGAATGCTGTTCGGATAGGATGAACTGCGCACACGGTTCAAAACCACGTTGGCAACTGCCAGACAGTTGTCATAATTGGTACCTGCCTCATACTGACAGAGGGCTGCCAGTAATGTTACATCATCAGAAGCTGCAGAGTATGAAGAACTGCTGCCTGATGATGAGCTCTTTGATGAAGAGTCGGAAGACTTACCTGATGAAGCATTTGCTGCTTTCGCCTTTTCAGCAGCTTCTCTTGCTGCAGCTGCAGCTTCTGCTGCTTCTGCTGCTTCTTTGGCCGCCTGACGTTCAGCTTCCTTTTCTTCTGCAAGCTTTACGTAATTCTCAAGTGTTTTAATGGACACTGCTTCGCCGGGTCCATCTGTAATCTTAACGTATTCAGCGCTTACATACCCTTCCAGATTGGTAGTAAAACGGATCTTCACCCATTCTTTACCTTCGGAGATGACCATGAAGTCAGCTCCTTTCTTTAAAACAGCTACCACATCGGAGTCTGTTCCAGCGCTTTTTCTGAGGTTTAATGATTTAGCAGTTACTGTTGCTACAGAAGGTTTAACCTTATCCAGAAATTTGTCTGCCTTCTTGCCGGTCAGTACATAATCCTTGCTGACCCAGCCTTTTACACCGCCGGAACTGATCTTATACCAGTCTCCTTTTTCACCGATTACTTCAGCAGTACATCCTCTGAATAATTTTCCCACAACATCTGACTTCTCATCAGGTTTTTTCCTGATATTAAGAGAATTTTCAACATTTGCTGTGACAATAACCTTCTCTTCTTTCGCAGCTTCGTTTTTCTGGCTTTCGGTTTCTGTCGCCTGCACTTCGGCAGCGTCTTCTTCCGCGCCAGCAGCTTTGTCTGAAACTGAGTATGCTGCGTCGTCAACCTTGATATCAAGATCTCCTGATACTATGGCTGCGACTCCGGCAACTTCACGGTTCCCGTTCAGGTCAACCGTCTCATCAGATGCTATATTCTTTAATACGTCAACTTCCAGATAATTACCTGCGTTGGCTGTGCTCATCTCGTAAACCTGCTGTTCCTTTACAACGGGCTCATAGGGATTCGCCAGGAAGAAGCATCCGGCAAGACAGGTAACCACTACAGCTTTCGCTGCTGCTTTACCAAGCTTTGTCATAAATTCCTCCATTTAATAATATAAGCTGATAGTTATTGTTTCCATATTCAATTTTTGTTGTTAACATTTTGTTTAATTTATTACGAAAATGTTACGCTTATAATAACAAAGATTTACCCGCTTGTCAAGCATTATCCGCCGCATTTTCTTCATTTTATAGTCCGTTCTGTACTGTTTTCGTCAATATGTGAGATAATTTTTAATATTTCCGGTGTTTTTCGCGGGAATTGTACGTGATTAAGTACATAAAAAAATCCCGTTTTCACTGCTGTTTCCGTGATTTTTTAAAGATTTGTAACTGTTCAGAGCCAGGCAGATTGGTACAAAAAGTGTGATGAATGCTAAAAAAAGAAGTCCGGAGACTTCTTTTAAATGTTTGTTAATAATTCATTTCAGTAATTAATTCATTTCAGTAATTGTTTCATTAATAAAACAACCTGCTGCAGTTTCAATTAACTGCCCCAGCTCTCTGGCGTCGAACCTCATACATCAGGATTCCTGCGGACATGGCTGCATTCAGTGATTCCACTGCACCTTCCATGGGAATCCGCACCTTCCGGCTGCAGGATTCTGCAGTCCGGTCAGTGAGGCCATTGCCTTCGTTGCCGATAAGAATGGCGGAAGGCTGTGTGTAATCAGGCTGGTCATAAGGTACCGAACCTTCCAGATGTGCGCCGTAAACCGCAATTCCCTTCTCTCTGAACAGAGATACTGCTGCCGCCATATCTTCCACATAGAGAAAAGGAACCCGGAACAGAGAGCCCATGGTGGAACGGATCACTTTGGGGCTGTAGATGTCCACTGTACCTTTTGACAGGATCAGCGCCGTGATTCCGGCACCTTCCCCTGTACGCAGGATCGTGCCCAGATTGCCGGGATCCTGCAGATTCTCCGCCATCATAAAAAACGGTTTGTCTGACAGCGCCAGAATCTCTTCCAGCGTCCAGTCCCGCCTGCGGACCACGGCAAGAATCCCCTGTGGGGTTCTTGTATCACACATTCCCGCAAAAACAGAATCCTTTACCGCAAAAACTTCACAGTTCTCAGCCCGCTTCAGAATATCCTGCGCATCTTCCCTCTCCAGAAAGCTTTCCGATACGAAAACCTGCTCCAGCTGCTCCGGCGGAATCTCACCAAAAAGGCGGATTCCTTCCGCGGCAAACAGGCCGGTTTCTTCACGTTCCCGGCGTTTTTTCTGCAGCTGTATCACCTGACGGATACGCGGATTTGATACACTGGTAATAGAAATCAGCTGTTCCTTCACGCCTATTTCCCTTCGTAGCAGATTACGGAAGCCACATCGTAGCCGTCCAGTTTTTCCCGTCCGTTCAGACCTGCAAGTTCCATCAGGAAGCAGATTTTAACTACTTCGCCGCCCAGCTGTTCCACCAGTTTGATAATGGCTTCCACTGTACCGCCGGTTGCCATAAGATCGTCAATGATAACCACCTTCTGGCCCGGTTTGATGGAATCCTTATGCATCTCGATTACAGCCTGGCCGTATTCCAGATCGTAAGCCATCTCAATTGTTTCGCAGGGAAGTTTACCTTTCTTTCTGACAGGTACAAATGCCTTGCCCAGGTTGTAGGCAACCGGTACACCGAAGATAAATCCGCGGGATTCCGGTCCTACCACCACGTCAAAATCAGTATCTTTCAGCAGATCCATCATTCCGTCGATGGACAGCTTCAGTCCGTCCGGATCCTGCAGCACCGATGTTACATCCCGGAAAATAATGCCCGGTTCCGGAAAATCCGGTATACTTCTTACATATGATTCAACACTTTTCATCTTCTGCCTCCTTGTATAAATGCGGAGCTTTTCTGCCCGCCAACATCATAATCCAATATTGAAATTATACCCGTTCACGTCAAAATATGCAATGAATAGTTCTGCCGCAATTACTTTGCAGGCACATCATAATGCTTTATTATAATCTGAAGTGTTTTCACCCCCCGGAATTCATTCACATCCGGTTCATAGGCCAGCAGAAGTTCCACATGATTTCGCTGTCCGCCATACATACGATCAACCTGTTCCGGGCCGTATGCATCCGTGAGGAATCGGTTGAATGCTTCAATATCGCCAAAAAACAATCCATCAATACGCAGCCCTTTCCAGTCTCTGAGATTCAGTTTCAGCACATTGCGGTTGACTCCCAGAATCCTTGCCTGATCCACGGTAAATCCTTTTTCTGCAAATAAAGGATGCGGATTCCCGTTACCATAGGGAGCCAGCAGCTCCAGGGAACGGATCAGCGATTCGGAAAGATATCCGATGGGAAGCTGGATATCGATGTTGACCACCGGGATCAGATCCCTGTCGGTCAGGCCGCAGTCCTCATCCAGCGCCCGTGCAAACGGCTCCAGATTTTCATAAGAAAGAGACAGCCCGCAGGCCATGGCATGGCCGCCGAAACGGGTGAGATAATTCTTATGGCGGCTCACTTTGGTAAACATGTCGTAAGCCGGTATGGAACGCCCGGATCCTTTCAATCCTTCTCCTGTATCTACCACCACGATCACCGGCCTGTTATAGTATTCCCGGATTCGTCCTGCGATAATTCCCGCCAGACTTTCATGACAGTGCTCCAGCAGAATCACCAGCACTTTTCTGGAAAGCATCCCCTGCTCCACCAGCTCTTTTGCCTGCTCCACACCCTTTGCGGTCATATCCTTTCTGGCATCGTTGAGCTGCTTCAGCTCCTGAGCCATCTCCATCGCCTTTTCCGGATTCTGTTCCTGCAGCAGCCAGAGAGCCTTTTTCGCGGTTGACAGTCTTCCCGAGGCATTCAGACAGGGGCCGATGACAAATCCGATGTGGTATGCACCGATCTGCTCCTGTTTCAGCTGATTCACCTCAATGAGAGCTTTCAGTCCCACATTGGAAGTATGGTGCATCTGCTCCAGCCCGTAACGCACCAGAATCCGGTTCTCATCCCGCAGCTCCATCACATCAGCCACCGTAGCCATGGCTGTGATTTCCAGAAAATTCCATATATAATCCTTCGTCCCCTGTTTCACGTCGCCGCTGCTCTCACACAGCTCATACAATACCTGCATCAGTTTCCACGCAACTACAGCGCCGCAGATACCTTTGAAAGGGTAAGTGCATCCGGGCTGTTTGGGGTTCACGATGGCAGCTGCACGGGGAAGGATATATGTTTTCTCCCCATCTTTCTCCGTAAATGGAACCTCATGATGGTCCGTAACGATCATGTCCATGCCAAGATCCGCTGCATATTCGGCAGGTTCCCGGGCCGCAATGCCGTTATCGCAGGTAATAATCAATGAAACACCCTGCTCAGAAGCTTCCCTGACCAGCCGGTCATTGATCCCATATCCATCCCGGCAGCGATCCGGCGTATCCACATAGACATCGGCTCCCAGATGCTCCAGGCAGCTCTGCAGAATATAGCCGCTGCTGATCCCGTCACAGTCAAAATCATTGGCAATCATGATTCTGTGACCCGCCTGGATATGCCTGCGGATGATCTGCGCCGCCCGGTCTGCGTCCTTCAGCAGATGCGGATCATGCAGTCCGTTCAGATCGGCATGCAGCCAGTCATCCATCTCTTCAAAAGTCTCCAGCCCCCGGTTGCGCATCAACCGCACCAGCACCGGATCAACCCCAAGCTGCTTCCCCAGCCCTGCAAAATCCGCTTTTTTCGTTGCCAGAATCCAACGTTCCATTTTAAATTTCCTTCCCAAGTTTATTCTATTCTTAATTTGCATGCCGTCCGGTTATCTTCCTGCAGCTGTCCCATCGGGTACCTGTCCGCTGCAGATACTGATGCAGAATATCCGGTGCACGCCCGCCTCTTTCAGTTTTCTGCTGCAGGCTTCCATGGTGCTTCCTGTTGTATAAATATCGTCAATCAGCAGTACCGTACGGTATTCCCGCGGTACCTGCCCCGCCAGGATGAATGCTTCCGTGAGGTTGCGCAGACGCTGGGCATCATTCAGTTCTTTCTGAGGTTTTGTCTTTTTCACCCGGATCAGCAGATCGGTACAGACGTCCGTACCAAGAGCCTCTCCCAGCTTTTCTGCCAGAATCTCAGCCTGATTGTAACCTCTCATACGCCGCCTTGCCGGGTGTACCGGCACCGGAATAATCACATCGGGACGCAGGCGCCTCAGGCGGTTTCCGTATTCCCGCATCAGTTCCTCAATATAGAAATCGGCATATTCCCGGCAGTTATGGTACTTGAACCGCAGAATGGACTCGCCCATATAATGCTTTTCATACCCTGGCTTTTTACCCATGACAGGTTTCAGCGGACGCCTTCCATACCGAAAAAGGCTGATTCCTCCGTCAAAACTGCGCCTGTGTCCGGCACAGTCCATACAGTATTCAGTCTCCATCCGGGCCAGTGCCTTTCCGCAGCGCTTGCAGACCGGCTCACGGATCAGATAATATTTTCTCACATAGCGGCGGCAGTCCGGGCAGATGGTCTCGCCTTCTGCCGGTACGATTTCGTGGCAGAAAGGACACCTGCGCGGAAACAGAAGTTCCAGTACCCGATTCTTCGCCGAATTACAGGCTTTCCATGCTTTCCATGTTGTCTCTGCTCTCACGGATCCTCCTTTCCAGTCCGGTATATCGTTTCATCTTCCTGTCATTGGCAATCATGGCTGCAAACGTATCCGGCTGTCCCACAATACAAACGCAGGATTTCGCACGGGTTACCGCCGTATAAAGAAGATTCCGGCTCATAAGCATGGACGGACCGGAAAGCAGCGGAAGAACTACTGCAGGATACTCGCTCCCCTGGGATTTATGCACCGTCACGGCATAAGCCAGTTCCAGCTCGTCCAGCATCTTAAATCCGTAGGTTACCATATGTCCGTCTTCGAATTCCACTTCCAGTTCCTCGGAAAATGTATTCATACTGCGGATAATCCCCGTATCGCCGTTGAACACGCCCATACCGTTCTCCAGAACATAGCCCTTGCGCCCGCGTACCTCCCACTCCAGCTTGTAGTTGTTCTTCACCTGCATCACCTTGTCGCCGACCCGGTAAATCGTATCGCCTGTCTCTTTTTCCCGTTTGTCCGGTGAAGGAGGATTCAGCTGCTCCTGAAGCACTTTATTGAGCTGATCCACGCCGAGAGGTCCTTTGCGCATAGGTGTGAGGATCTGAATCTCTTCCGGTCTGGACTGCACATATCTGGGAAGCTTGTCCTTTACAAGAGCCACACAGGACTGAATCACCGACTGGGGAGAAGTCCCCCGAATAAACAGAAAATCCCTGCTTTTTGCCGCCGGATTCACATATTCCCCGGCATTGATCTTATGGGCATTCACAATGATATCGCTCATGGCCGCCTGACGGAAAATCTTCTCCAGACGTACCACGGGGAAACATTCCGAGCTGATAATATCCTTCAGAACATTGCCCGGTCCCACACTGGGCAGCTGATCCACATCTCCCACCAGAATAAGACGGGCACCCACAGGCACAGCCTTCAGCAGCGCATTCATGAGGCTGATATCCACCATGGACATCTCATCGATGATAATCACATCGGCTTCCAGAGGATTATCTTCATTGCGCTCAAAAAATGCAGAACCGGCATCCTCATCATCCATCCGGTTGATCTCCAGCAGGCGGTGAATTGTCCGGGCCTCACATCCCGTGGCTTCCTGCATCCGTTTCGCTGCCCGCCCCGTGGGAGCAGCCAGCATCACTGCATACTCTTCTTCCTCAAAATACCGGATAATGGAACGGATAATCGTGGTTTTACCGGTTCCCGGGCCGCCCGTTACGATCATGAGGCCGGAACGGACCGCTCCCATAAATGCCTCTCTCTGTCTGCTCTCCAGTGTGATGGAAAGTTCCGCTTCGATGACCCGCAGCCGGTTCTCCAGCTCCTCTTCCTTTTCTTCATAGGCAACATTCAGATCATGGAGTCTTCTGGCAGCTTCCAGCTCCGTATAATAATAGTAGTTCAGATAAACCCGTTTCTGACCTGCTTCCTCTTTCACCACCAGCTTTTTATCCATCGCCAGACTGACCAGGAATTCGTCTATCTGAGGCATATCGATTCCCAGAAGATAACCGGTATCCCGTATCAGTTCCTCTACCGGCAGATAGGTATGCCCGGAGCCTGCTGCCTGATTCATCACAAATAGCAGTCCGCTCCGTATTCGAAAATCAGAATCTGCTTCGATACCGGAACGCACTGCAATATTATCCGCGATCTTAAAACCTACACCTGTAATATCCTCTGCCAGACGATAGGGATTCGTCCTGATGATACTGTAAATCTCATCCTTATAGGTTTCATAAATTTTCAGCGCAAGGTTCAGACCAATCCCCAGCTGCTGTAAAAAAATAACAGCCTGCCGTCTGTCGCGCTGACTGATAGTAGATTCGGCAATCTTCATTGCCATCTTCTCACTGATACCGCGCACCTCTGAAAGACGTTCAGGCTCCTCCTCCATAATACGAAAGGTATCTTCCCGGAACCGGTCCACAATCCGGCCGGCCAGCGCCGGGCCGATGCCTTTTATGGCGCCGGAACCAAGATAACGCTCGATGGATGCCACATCCTGAGGCTGTTTTACTTCCACGGCCGTCACCTGAAGCTGCTCTCCGTACAGAGGATGCTCGGTCAGTCTGCCTTTTGCCTCTACATATTCCCCTTCGTTTATGTAAAAAAGGCTGCCCACCAGAGTCAGTGTACGTTCTCTGGTGGACACCTCCATAACCGTATAACCATTCTCCGGATTTCTGTAGATGATGTGCTCCACATAACCGGAAATCTCAGTCAATTCACTCACAGGCTGAATTATTCTTCTCCTACTCCGTCATTGGATAACAGTTCAATATACTTGCCGGTACCGATTGCAACTGCTGTCAGCGGATCGTCAGCAATCGTAGTATTGATGCTGGTCTTCTCCTGAATCAGTGTATCCAGTCCGTTCAGCAGGGAACCGCCGCCGGTCATCACGATGCCTCTGTCAAAGATGTCGGCTGCCAGTTCCGGAGGAGTCTTCTCCAGTACGTTGTGAACTGCGTCAACGATTGACATGGCGGGTTCTCTTAATGCTTCCAGAGTCTCGTCGGAAGTAATGGTAATTGTCTTGGGAAGACCGGTAACCAGATTGCGGCCTCTCACTTCCATGGTTGCCAGTTCTTCTCGCTTGTAGGCAGAACCGATGTTGATCTTGATGTCTTCTGCGGTTCTCTCACCGATCAGCAGATTGTGCTTCTTACGCATGAAACGTACGATTGCTTCATCGAAATCATCGCCGGCAACCTTAACAGATGTGCTGACAACCGTACCGCCCAGTGAAATAACAGCGATATCGGATGTACCGCCGCCGATATCAACGATCATATTGCCGCAAGGCTTTGAAATGTCGATGCCGGCACCGATTGCTGCAGCAACAGGTTCTTCGATGATCTGTACATCTCTTGCGCCTGCTGAATATGTTGCATCTTCCACTGCCTTCTTCTCAACTTCGGTAGCACCGCTGGGGATGCAGACACTGATACGGGGCTTTCTTAACGTCTTTCTGCCCACAGCTTTCTTGATAAAATACTTCAGCATCTTCTCCGTAACGGTATAATCGGAGATTACGCCCTGTCTTAACGGTCTTACTGCAATAATATTGCCGGGTGTACGGCCGATCATCAGTCTGGCTTCTTCGCCGATTGCCTTAACTTTACCTGTATCACGATCAAAAGCCACTACTGAAGGCTCTTTCAATACAACACCTTTACCTTTAATGTACACCAGTATACTGGCTGTACCAAGATCAATACCAATATCAGTTGATAACATTATTATCCTCCCTCTTCTGACATGAAAAGTATCCTTTTTAACAATGCAAAAATAACAAAATATTACATGATAAGTATATCACGACATTTTTTGTTGTCAATTGCAAGTCCCGTAATTCACGAAATTCTCATATTACTTATATTTTCTTCATATTTTTTAATTTTTTTTAAACAACTTTTTTATCAGATTCTGTATCATCTCCGGTTCTGACAGGCTAATTCGGTGCATATCCCGCCGCTTCTACAAGACGCTGCCCCTGAGGTGAAGTCATCCAGTCCAGAAGTTTCCGGGTATTGGAAGATACTCTTCCTTTCACAACGACACAGTATATTCTGTCAGATAACGGATAGTTTCCGGCGGATATATTGCCATTATCGGGAAAGACACCATCCACCGACAGAAGATTGATCCCTCTGTCCACACTCAGACTCCGTGTATGATAAAGAAATGAAAAACCGATAGCCCCGCTTTCATTGGAATAAGTGGATGCAGTTTCGGTAATACCTTCCTCCGAATCGAGATACCATTCAATCTCCGGTTCCATCAAAGCGACATCACCCATAAATTGTTCAAGACGCTTCTGTGTTCCGCTGCCCGGCTTGCTTTGATATGCCACAATATCCACATCTTCACCTCCGAGCCCGGCCCAGTTAACCACTTTTCCCGAATAAATATCTCTCAGCTGGTCCTGAGTCAGTTCTGTCACCACATTGCTGCTGTTGGTAAAAAATACAAATGCATCCCAGCCCACGGGAATCAGTTCCAGCTCCAGTCCTTTTTTCTCAGCTGCTTCAATCATAGCTTCCGAAGGCTTTTCGGAAAAAACAATATCCGTCTTACCTGAGAAAAGCTCTTTGTACGCCTGCTCCGTATTGCTAAAACGATAAGGAGATCCTTTCTCGTTCAGTCCTCCTGTGGTATCCGGATAAACCATGTTGATTACGGATGAATACAGGGGAAGCAGCGACGCGGATCCGTTCAGCACCGGCAGATCTTCTTTCAGCAGAAGCTGTGGTTCCTCATCCAGCCTGCCCAGAGCGGACATCTCATTGAACGGCTGATAGCGATCAGTATCCACACTGTTATTATCTGCTTCCGTCATGGTTTCTATGTAATAATTTCTCCCGTGACATCCCAGAAAAGCAATCAGCCCTGCTGTCAGCAGAAGCACACTGAGAATCCGGCAGTTTTTTTTCACACGCCGGCTCTTTGCAAACATCCTGACCACAAGCGGAATCTGAAAGCTCAGAGCAAGAATCAGCGCCATCAGTGTATTGGTCTTAACAAAAAAAGCCAGAGCGATCAGACCCAGCACCTCAGCCAGTGCCGCAGCTGTCAGTCCGATGACCCTTTTACGAATACTGCCATGTTCACTCCCCGACAGACTGTTTCTCACAAAAATACCTCCGTAGAAAAAAGAATATGTAACCGTGCAGATCCGTTGGGCTCTGAACAGTTACAGGAATATGGTTTACATTTTACCATTTTTCTCAGGCTATTACTATAAAGTTTCCATGAAAAAAATAAAATTAAACAAAATAAAAAGGGAATTTTAAAAAAACTTTAAAATTCCCTCTGTCCGATATCTTTTTTATCATTCTGTTTTCTGCAGATTTTTCAATAAGCATTCAGATCCGGTCCACACGGCCGGTTCCGTTCGCTTCATATCCATCCATCTGCATCAGACGGCGCCGGAAAATATCCGACTGAATTACATAAATCATGCTCTGGTATGCAGGATGCTCCAGAAAACGGCTTTGAAATACCAGTTTCAGATCAGCTTTCTGAAGCGGAATAAATTCCAGATCCGGAAAACGTTCCAGAACGCTCCTGCTTCCCACCGCCACATCTGCCTGACCACTGTCAACGGCAGCAGCTGCTGCCAGAGCAGTAATATTCTCCCGGCTGCAGATATTGAGCTGCACCGGATCGATACCGGCATCCTTCAGGCATTGATCCAGCATAATCCGGCAGGTGCTTCCTTTTTCCCCCCGCATCACACGTGCGCCGGAGGACACCAGCTGAAGGACATTGTCTATCCTCAGCGGATTGCCCTTTTTCACATACATTCCGTAGGTAATCTCCGCCACCTGTACACTGATCAGGCTCACGCCCGGTACCATGTAATGCATCGGATTGTCCTTAAATCCCCTGGGGACCGGAACAAATGCCATATGCACCTTTTCAAAATAGAGCGAATACAGACTGTCGTAAAAATTCAGCGAATGCTGTATTACGGGCAGACTGTCCGGCTCCAGCTGAAAATAAGCGCAGAATATGGAAATCAGTTCATCCTGTCCGCCTACGATAAGCCCGTTATTGTGCTGCAAATAATCCCTTGTCCTCAGTATATTATCTGCTGCTTCCGCCATGTGAACCGGCTGAACCGGCGCAGTGCTGTTTTCCTGAACAGAGCCGGATGCAGCCCCCGGCCCGTCTGAATTCTGTTTCAGATAAGCATCCAGATCACTTCTGCTGATACGGATCTGTTTGCCGACTTTGGAAGAAGGCAGCTTGTTCTTCTTAATCAGATCATATACTGTGGTTTTTTTGATCTTCAGCAGATCAGCCACTTCCTGTGCTGTGTAAAATGTTTCCATATTATAAGTCCTGTTCTTAATTATTTAAATTGCAGTAACTGTTCAGAGCCAACCTCGAAAACACTTTGTGTTTCCCCGGTGTGGCGTATCAATCATCCACACCGATCATAACATTGGAGGCCTTGATCAGAGCATAGGCATCAAGCCCCTCCTGAAGCCCCAGCTCTTTTACTGCTGCATTGGTAATCGTAGATGTAATACGGTTTCCGCCGCCGATATCAAGTACAACAACAGAATTAACCGCACCTTCCTGAATTTTAACAACTTTGCCCTTTAATTGATTTCTAGCACTGATTTTCATAGATTAAACTCCTCTTGTGATAAATAACCAACAATCTTGTGATTATTTTATAATTTTTCTTTTTGTATATTCTTTATTTTAATACATTTTCTACATTTATGCAACCATATCATTAAACAACATTAAATTTAGAAGAAATCCTTATCACCCATATGTGAATTAAACCGAATAAAACTGTAATAGAGTCCTCAAAAAATGTACATTTTCAACATATTTCTATTGACAAGAAATTACTTTTACGATAATATAATTTTAGTTGTGAAGTTGTTTAAAACCATTCCAAACAGCTTAAAACTTTATTAAAATGTACGTAAAAGGAAGGAGCAACCATGAAAAAACTTTATTCACGTATTTTTGCTTTTATGCTGGCTGCAGCAATGCTGCTGACCGCATGCGGAAGCAGTTCCAGTAAGGAGACTACCGCAGCACCGACTACCGAAGCTGCTGAAGAAGCTGCAACCCCCGCTGCTGAAGAAGGCGGAGAAGCAGCCGAGATTCATGTATTTATTGCAGCCAGCCTGAGCAAGGTTATGGAAGAAATCAAAACTCTGTACAACGAACAGCATCCTGAAGTTACCATTACTTTCAGTGCTGACAGTTCAGGTACTCTGCTGACTCAGATCGAAGAAGGTTTCGAATGTGATATTTTCTTCTCAGCAGCTCAGAAGCAGGTTAATACCCTGCAGGACGAAGATAATCTGGTTCTTGACGGCAAACGTGCCAATGTTGTAAACAATCAGGTATGCGTTGTTAAGGCAAAAGATGCAGAAACACAGGTAACCGGTCTTGAAGATATCGAAAAAGCTTCCAGCATCGCACTGGCAGACGGAAGCGTACCTGTTGGTAAATATACACGTCAGGCACTGGTTAACCTTGGCAAACTGGAAGCAGTTGATGACGTTTCCACGATCACCACCGCACAGGTATCAGAAGCTCTGGGCGGAGTTGAAATCAGCGAACAGGGCAATGTAAGCAAGGTCTGCACCGCTGTTGTAGAAGGTTCCTGCGAAGTTGGTACCGTATATTACTCGGATACATACGGATATGAAGATAAACTGGATATTCTTCAGATGGTAGACTACAGCCTGACCGGCGATGTGATCTATCCTGTATGCCGCGTTGTTAATAAGGAAGCAGATGATGCTCAGACAGCTGCAGCTGATTCTTTCTATGAGTTCATCCTTTCTGATGAAGCAACTGCTGTATTTGATAAATATCTGTTTGACACCAACGTAGAAAGATAGTATGATAAGAGATAATCAGTTCACCTTTTAACCACCAGACGATTCGGAGAACTGGTTATCAGTCTTCCGATGTTGTCATTTACAGGGCTCACGATCTTTCTGTGAGCCCTTTCTTATATATGTCATTTACATTATTTTTGTATCATAAAGGAGCATATTATGGAGGATTTACTGAACCTGTTATCCGAACTGGACTGGAGCCCCCTTTTTATTTCCCTGAAAACCGGTGTGGTTGCCACTATTTTTTCTTTTTTTCTGGGAATATTTACCGCTTCCAGACTGCTTCACGCCCGTCCGCGGACCCGCGCCATTCTGGACGGTATCCTGACTCTGCCCATGATTCTGCCGCCCACTGTTGCCGGCTTTTTTCTTCTGCTCATTTTCAGCCTGAGAAGGCCTTTCGGAAGTTTCCTGTATGACACTTTTGATATTAAAGTCGTACAGAGCTGGCTGGGATGTATTCTGGCTGCCACCGTTATTTCGTTCCCGCTCATGTACCGCAATGCCAGAGCAGCATTTGAACAGGTAGATATCAATCTGATTTATGCAGGGCGGACTCTCGGCATGTCGGAAACCCGTATTTTCTGGCGTGTGGTACTTCCTGCTGCCGGCCCCGGTGTCGCCAGCGGTACCATTCTTACATTTGCCAGGGCGCTGGGCGAGTATGGTGCCACATCCATGCTGGCCGGCAATATTCCCGGAAAAACGGCAACAATTTCCCAGCGAATTGCCATGGTTATCCAGGACGGCGACTATACAACCGCAGGCGTATGGGTTGCCATCATCGTTATTATCTCATTTGTAATCATCGTGCTCATGAATCTGTTGGCAGGACGTGGTCAGCATGACATCCGCACCTGGTAACGGAAAGGACTCTTTATGTCATTAGAAGTACATATCCAAAAAAAGCTGAATCATTTTACACTGCAGGCTGACCTCTCCAGTGACGGAAACTGCACCGGTATTCTTGGAGAATCCGGATGCGGAAAAAGCATGCTTCTGAAATGCATTGCCGGAATCGAAACTCCTGACAGCGGTTCTATCATACTGGATGGACGTGTGCTGTTTGATTCCGAAAAAAAGATTGATCTCCCGCCTCAGAAAAGAAATGTAGGATATCTGTTTCAGAACTATGCATTGTTTCCTACCATGACTGTGTTCGAGAATATTGCTTCCGGCATACGTGCCGGCAAACGCTTCCTGTCCCGCAGGGAAAAAGAGCAGATTCAGATTACAGTGCAGAAACAGATCGAGCTCTGCCGCCTTCAGGGGCTGGAAAATCAGTATCCTTCCAGCCTGTCCGGCGGACAGCAGCAGCGGACCGCTCTGGCCAGGATGCTGGCCGTAAATCCCTCCATGATCATGCTGGATGAACCGTTTTCTGCTCTGGACAGTCATCTGAAAGATGCCATGCAGCGGGAAATGCACGAAATCATTCGCAATTATGCCGGCAATGTACTGATCGTATCCCACAGCCGCGATGAACTTTACCGCCTGTGCGATTCCCTGTACGTCATGAGTCAGGGGCGTTTCATCAAAAACGGAGCAATCAGGGAAGTTTTCAGCACCCCGGGAAGCGTAAAAGCCGCTGTTCTTACCGGCTGCAAAAATATCACACCTGTTCAGAGAATCAATGAACATCTGCTGGAGGCTCCCGAATGGGGATTGAAACTGGCGCCTGCCCTTCCCGTAACAGAAGATATTACTCACATAGGTATCCGCGCTCACTTTTTCCACCCGGTCACCTCATCCGGACCGGATACAGACAATCAGTTTCAGGCACAGATCATCCAGCTGGAAGAGCAGCCCTTCGAATACGATTATTATCTCAAAACAGCTAAGGGAACACAGACTTTCGTATGGAAAACCCATAAAGGTTACGGACCGGAAAGAAAGCCCGGAGACTGGATTACTTTCCAGGTCGCTCCGGAGGACGTCATGCTTCTCTCCAATTAGAGACCGCTAATCATAATTTTTCTTCCGGCTTTATCACTGGTGTTTTAATACTTGCAGTTTCCTGTAGCTGTCAGCTTTCTCATACAATCGCCGCCACCCGTAAAACGGGTGGTTCGGTCTGGGGCTATAAGCCCCTGTTA
>JBJELO010000293.1:70098-73581 GCA_051879195.1 Lachnospiraceae bacterium | reverse complement strand
TGGAGTGGACAAGGCAGCCTCAGAGCTGTCAGATAGCAGAAAACAGAATCGAGGTTGTGACAAAGCCGCATACGGATTTGTGGCAGAGAACATATTATCATTTTCGCAATGACAATGCGCCGGTTCTGCAGATGGAGACGGAGGAAAGATATTTCAGCTTTGTGGTGAAAACAGATTTTCAGGAGAGCCATCACCGGTTTGATCAGTGCGGGATTGTCATGTATCTGGACAGTGAGAACTGGCTGAAGGCTTCCATCGAGTATGAAAACGAGGAATACCAACATCTGGGCAGTGTGGTAACCAACAATGGGTATTCGGACTGGGCAACAACGGTGATCGATGCTTCGGTGAAATCCATGTGGTACCGATTCAGCAGGCGGGAAGATGATTACTGCATTGAGTGTTCGGAAGACGGAATCACATTTAAACAGATGCGTGTCTGCCATATGTATAAGGGCGATGGGAAAATCAGGTTTGGAATCTACGCCTGCTCCCCCGAGGACTCGTCATTTAAAGCAGTATTCTCCAATCTGCAGGTGATGGAATGTCAGTGGAAAGCACATGACGGACAGCAGCCGGATTAGTGCGGGAAGTGCCTTGGATCGTATTTCGGTATTTATGCCGGTATCTGATATTCAGGATGCTGGTACGATGGAGGTGATTAAGATGGGATATTCTGTCAGAATGATCAGAGAAGAAGAATATGGCGTTCTGGAAGCGTTTCTTTATGAGGCAATTTATGTTCCGGAGGGAATGGAACGACCGCCGAAAGAGATTATTCTGATTCCAGAACTGCAGGTTTACCTTGAAGATTTCGGAAAGAAGAAAGACGATTACGGGTTTGTGGCTCTGGCAGGCGGAGAAATCATCGGGGCTGTATGGGCACGGATCATGAACGATTACGGACATATTGATGATGAAACCCCTTCTCTGGCGCTGGCGGTGCATGAATCACACCGTGGGCGGGGGATCGGAACTGCCCTGATGGAAGCAATGATGGCTTTACTGAAGGAAAATGGTTACCGCAGCGTTTCCTTATCGGTACAGAAATCGAATCCTGCATTTCGTTTGTATCAGAGACTGGGGTTTGAAGCGGTCGACTCCGTACAGGGAGAGACGAAAGAAGAAATCATATGCATCAGGAAGCTGGCGGTTGAAGAATAGCAGTTGTTACGAAGCGTAACACCGTTGTTACAAGCTCAAACTCGGAAGAGTATATGATTGACAAGATTATGAAAAGGTTGTCTAAAACACAAGTGTTTACCGATGGAAATAAACGTTCTGTAATTTTTGCAAATTATTATTTAATTGCACATAGGACAATAAAAAAAGTTCTCTGATTTCACATTGACGAACGCAAAAACGTACGTTATAATAAGGAAAAAGGAGTGATTATATGACAGCAATTACTGCGACAAAAGCCAGAGAGAATATATATCAGTTAATACAGGAAGTGAATGCAAACTGTACACCGATCACAATTACGAACAGTAGAGGGAAAAATGCGGTTCTAATCGGTGAAGAAGATTGGAAAGCAATAGAAGAAACACTGTATCTGATGTCTGTTCCTGGAATGACGGAGTCTATTATCGAAGGTGGCAATGCAGATATTTCAGAGTGTCTGGATGAATCTGAGGTAGATTGGTGATGTACAGGATTCTCTATACAAAGCAGGCTGCAAGGGATATTAAAAATCTGAAATCATGTGGGTTAGACAAAAAGGCTAGAGAGCTTATAGAAATAATGAGAGAAAATCCATTTCAGAATCCTCCTGCATATGAAAAACTTGTTGGTAATCTGCAGGGATATTGTTCACGGAGAATTAATATTCAGCATAGAATTGTGTTTCAGGTCATAGAAGAAGAAAATATTCATGATGGAATTGAGTATGATGGATATGTGAAGATTATCCGTATGTGGACACATTATGACAAATAATAATTGATTCTAATATACAGGTTTGAATCAGATAATAACAGCGGGAAGCTTTAAAAACTAAAGTTTCCCGTTAGGTGTATTTGCAGGGGGATAATATCCCCTGTGAGTATGATAAGAGCGAAAAATATTTGTTGTTTACGGATATAAAGGAGAGTTCAATGAGATTAAAAAACATACTGATCGTTGTAAAAGACATAGAACGGTCGAAAAAATTCTATCATGATCTGTTCGGGCTGGATGTGATCGTGGATAATGATGGAAATATGATTCTGACAGAAGGGCTGGTGCTTCAGGAGGAATCAATCTGGAAAAAATTTCTGGAAAAGGAAGTTATCCCTGAAAATAATTCCTGTGAATTGTATTTTGAAGAGCGCAATATTGAAGCTTTTGCACAGAAACTGGATGCGTACGATCCGCCGGTTCAATATGTAAACCGGCTCATGACTCATTCATGGGGACAGAAGGTGCTTCGTTTTTATGACCCGGATGGGAATCTGATTGAGGTGGGAACGCCGATGGAAGCAGATCTGTCCGATGATATGCTGTCCGATGCGCCATCTGATATATCGTTAGGAGAACAACATTCCATCAATACCGTGATTTTCGATATCGGCATGGTGCTGAAAGGCTGGCATCCGCAGCTGGAGAAGTTTTTCGGCAGGGAGGCGGCTGCGATTGTGGAGGACGCCATCTGGGGACGCGGTTACTGGGAAGAGATGGACCGGGGCGTTGCGGATGAGGAAGTGCTGATGAATCTGATGGCAGCAGCAGCTCCGGAGTACGAGCAGCAGATCCGTTACATTCTGGATCATCTGGAACTGATTTCCGAACGGTATGATTATGCGATTCCGTGGGTGGAAGAACTGAAAGAAGCAGGTTTCCAGGTGTATTATCTGTCCAATTACTCCCGGAGATTGCGGGAAAAAGTGCCTCAGACCATTGATTTTCTTCCTTATATGGATGGAGGCGTATTTTCCTGCGATGTAAAGCTGATGAAGCCGGATCAGAAGATTTATCAGCTTCTGTGTGAAAAGTATGATCTGGTTCCGGAGCACTGCCTGTTTATCGACGACCGTCAGGAGAATGTGGATGCTGCGGTACAGTTCGGCATGCAGGCGGTACGCTTTGATGGATATGAGAAAAGTTATGGAAGGATTATGGAACTTTTGGGATTCTGAAAATGGAAAATATGGTGAAAACAAATCAATATCAGATTCTGGTTGTCGATGATGATGCGGCAATTGTCAATATACTGGAGACATCTCTTAAGCAGGCCGGTTATGGTGTGCTGACTGCAGACAATGGCACCACCGCCTGCCGTATGGCGGACCGGATGCATCCTCATCTGATCATCATGGATGTGATGATGCCTCAGTGTAACGGAATCATGGCGACCATGCGGATACGGGAGCAGAGTAATGTTCCCATTCTCATGCTTTCGGCGAAAGCCGAGGGGAGCGACCGGGTTCTGGGGCTGGAGTCCGGTGCGGATGATTATCTGGTAAAGCCTTTTTATCAGCAGGAGCTGCTGGCGCGGGTCAGAGC
>JBJELO010000293.1:67878-69998 GCA_051879195.1 Lachnospiraceae bacterium | reverse complement strand
ATCCGCGAAAAGCTGGAGATCAATCCAAGGAAACCGGAGTATCTGAAAGTAGTATGGGGAATTGGATATGTTTTTGAAAAATCATAAAAGGATGCCCTGGATCTGCTGCATACTGGCTGCACTCTTTCTTTCTCTGGGATGGACGATAACCGGAACCGACAGCGGAAAAACTGAAGTGCAGGAAAGCATGGCAGCTTCTTTCATGATGTTTCAGGAAGAAATGGAGAACAGTGAAGCTGTCCGGGAAACGGAAATTGTACCGGAAGAAGAAGGAGTTCGGGAAACAGAGATTGTACCGGAAGAAGAAAGAGTTCGGGAAACAGAGATTGTTCCGGAAACAGAGAAGGTTCAGGGAAACATGATGCTGTCTGCACAGATTCTGCGTCCGCTTGTGCCTGTATTCCTGATTGCCGGTGTGATTTTGGGAGCTGTTTTTGTCTTTTTTATGCGGCAGGAGAAGCCATACGGCGGACCGGATGCGGAAGCTGTTCTGATATTATTTTCTTCTGTTTTAATTTTGCAGCGGGCAGATTTTCCCGTAATACTGCAGGTTTTGTATTTCTGGATTCTGTTTTCTGCGGGACTGACTGCGGCCAGAGGAGTCTGGTGGTGGGGACGGAATGGCTTTTCTTCTGAGTGGAGTGCAGGACACCGCCTGGGGCTTGCGACAGCGGAAAATGCGGGAAAACCAGGGCGGTATCTTGTGTTTCAGTCTGTCTGGTGCGCTGTTTTTCTGGTGGTTTGTACGGGATCTGCATTCCTTGTCTGTGAGGGAGACCTTCAGCTTCTGCCGGGGGCGGGCTGTTTCCTGGCGGTGGTCCTCTCCTGCAGTTGTTTTCTGAAAGGGACTCGTGATGTGGATCATTTGTCAGCGCAGATTCACCGGCTTCATGAAGGGCAGTCGATTTCCGCCAGAGAAGGGATGTTTGAGAAGGAAGAAGAAAAGCTCCTTGATCTGATTCGCCAGCGTGATGAGGCTGTGGAGACCGCTGTCACAAGTGAGCGGTTTAAAGTAGATCTGATTTCCAATGTATCTCATGATCTGCGTACGCCTTTGACAGCAATTCTGGGCTACGGGGAACTGCTGAAGAAAGAACAGTTGTCCGCGGAGGGGAGCCGGCAGCTGGCGGAACTGAACCGGAAAGCCGGCTACATGAGAGAACTGGTGGATTCTCTGTTTGAATTGACAAAGGTTTCCAGCGGTGTTGTGGAGTGTAAAAAAGAGCAGATTGATCTGATCCGCCTTCTGGAACAGACCATCGGACTGTTTGATGATGAACTGACTCATCATCATTTGCAGATCCGCCGCCATTATGCGATGGACAGTATCCTTGTGGTTACCGACGGAGCCCGGATGCATCAGGTATTTGCCAATCTGCTGGGTAATGCCATCAAATACACATTGTCCGGGACGAGGATTCATCTGGAAGTCACATCGTCCGAAGGATATCATACAGTCAGGATGACCAATATTGCTTCCTATGAAATGGATTTTGAACCGGAAGAAATCGTTCAGAGGTTTACCCGGGGCGATAAAGCGAGGACCACGAAGGGCAGCGGACTGGGACTTGCCATTGCGCAGACATACACGGAATCGGTGGGCGGAACGTTTCAGGTACAGGTGGATGGCGAGCAGTTCAGTGCAATTGTAACATTGAAAGATATTTGAAAGACTTTTGCAGAATATTTGAAAGAAGCCTTCTGTATCCTTTAAGGGTACAGGAGGTATTTTTATGGCTGAAAAAATATGGAACAATCTGCCGGGGATGATCCGGCGTTTGATTCTTGCCTGGCTGTCTGCGGCGGCAGCAGGCTGGATGGAACTGCCTGATCAGGCGAAAAGTCTGGAAGGACTGAAGGGGCTGCAGCAGATGTCGCCAGCGCATATGATTGTAACTGCGGCTGTGGTATTTACAGGGCTCTGTCTGTTTTCCCGATGGACAAAAAAGGACATGGGGAAGGCGGAGCGTTTCGGGATTCTCATGGTTTTTCTGATTCTTTCCCTGTCTGCGTGGAGCGCTTCGTATATAGATACAGATACAGGTTTGGCAGGACTGCCGTTTCTGTGTGCGGTGATTCTGATGAGTGTGTTTCTTGCAGTGTACGCGGTGTACGGACAG
>JBJELO010000293.1:0-67778 GCA_051879195.1 Lachnospiraceae bacterium | reverse complement strand
GTGTGCGGTGATTCTGATGAGTGTGTTTCTTGCAGTGTACGCGGTGTACGGACAGAAGCGGAGGCCGGACGGTGCGAGTGAAAAGGCGGATCGTGTGAAGAAAAGGCCGGACAGCCTGAAAAAATGGGCTGATAGCAGGAAACGGAATGTGAAAACAGAACCATCATTCCCTGCTCTTGTGGTGATCTGTTTCACACTGCTGTTTTTTCTTTTTGTCAGCATCTGGACGGTTTTCCGGGTGAAGACGTATTCCACACCCACCTTCGATTTCGGAATTTTTTCCCAGATGTTTTATAAAATGATGACATGCGGAAGGCCGGAGACCACTCTGGAGCGGAATGGCCTGATGTCACATTTTATGGTTCATGTGTCTCCGGTCTATTATCTGATGCTGCCTTTTTACTGTCTGTACCCGGAGCCGGTTACGCTTCAGGTGCTGCAGGCTGCGGTGCTGGCGCTGGCAGTAATCCCGGCCTGGAAACTGGCCCGCAGGCATGGATGCACGCCGTCTGCTTCCATGTTTCTCTGTCTGACCTTGCTGCTGTATCCTGCATTTGCAGGCGGAGTGGGCTATGATCTCCATGAAAATGTTTTTCTGATACCTTTTCTGCTTGGACTGTTTTACGGAATCGACTGCCGGAAAGGATGGATGACCGGGTTGTTTGCTGTGCTGACCCTGACGGTGAAGGAAGATGCTGCTGTGTATGTAGCGGTGATCGGGCTGTGGCTGTTTCTGCGCTCCTTATCAGGCTGCGATAAACGGAAATGGAGGCTCTGGCAGGCGGCGGCAGGCGCGCTGCTGTTTGCAGGGGCTGTGATCTGGTTTCTGGCGGCAACCGGCTATCTGTTTCGGTATGGAGACGGCGTGATGACGTATCGTTACGATAATTTTATATATGACGGGACTTCTTCGCTGGTAACGGTCATCAAAGCGGCCTTTCTTTCTCCCATGAAAGTTCTTTATGAATGTACCGATCCGGAGAAAATCAATTTTGTGGCTCTGACCCTGCTGCCGCTGTGCGGACTGCCGTTTATAACCAGAAGGTATGAACGCCTGATTCTGCTGATTCCTTATATTCTTGTCAATCTGATGCCGGATTACAGATATCAGCATGATATATTTTTTCAATATACATACGGATCGACGGCCTGCCTGTTTTATCTGACGGTAGTCAATTATACGGAATTGGCCGGTGTTTTGGGCGAAAGGATGGAAAGCAGGGATAAAAACGGAATTTCGGTCAGTTTTTCGATACGCCGAAGTCTCCCGTTTTTGCCGCTGGTTGCTGCGGTATCAGTCTCCGGTGCATTGTTTGCCCAAACTGTGATGCCGAAAGCAATTTCCTACCCGGAGCGCTGGATGAAGCACCGCGAGTATTATTCCAAAGTGGATGAGATATTTCAGGCGATTCCGGAAAATGCCTCTGTTTCTGCCACAACCTTTTATACGGTGCCGCTGTCGCAGCGGGATGTTCTATATGATGTGCGGTATTCTTCCGCAGAGCATGTGTTCAGTACGGAATATATCGTGATTGATCCGACAGATTCGTCGGCTTATACAGAATATGGCACGTCAGGGGAGAATGGTTATGAGAATTTTCTCGATCTGCTGCGGGAAAACGGATATGTAGAAACGGGAAAACGGCATGCAACCTCCGCCGATTCTTTTCCGTCAGTATATGTAAAGACTGCAGAAATGCAGTAACAGGCAGCAGAATAAATGCGGTTAAAACAGTGGAAACAGCAAAAGACAGCACTTTTCCTGTCTTGCTGCAAAAGAAAAGTGCTGAACAGGAGTAACGGTAAAACTGATTTTTTCTATAATAGATGCAGGCCGTTACTTTGTATTCGTCTCTTTAGAGACGGTCTGGCGGAGTATTTCCACCAGCAATCTGACGGCTCGCTCCATCTCGTCAATGTGAGTATATTCCTGTGTGGAATGGCTTTGATTCATGGCATTGGCTATAACGAGTCCATGAATTCCGTGGGAATTAAAATGGTTGTTGTCGCTGCCGCCGAAGGTCTCAATCAGTGTGACAGGGAGATTCAGGTTTTGTGCGGCTTTTATAAAAGTCTGTACAACCGGTTCTTTCGGGCAGTCACGGTAAGCGTCGAATTCCTTTTCACAAGTGATTTCTGCGGTGCCGCCGGCCTGTTCTGCGGCCTGTCGGAAAGCCTCGGTGACCTGATTCAGCCAGTAATCTGCCTTTTCACGGCTCATGCTGCGGATTTCACCGGTCAGGGAAACTTCTTCCGGAACAATGTTTTTGCCGGTTCCGCCGTTGATAGTTCCTAGATTCACGGTGGTATCCGCTTCCACATGACCGAATGACAACCGGGAAATTGCCCGGGAGGCAATCTGAATGGCGTGGATACCGTTTTCCGGATTAAATCCGGCATGGGCACTTTTTCCTCTGATTCGTATGTGGAGGGACAGAATGGAAGGAGCGGCGATGGCTGCGGTTCCTATAGGCCCGCTCAGATCCAGTACATACGCGGTTTTTGCGTGAAGCTGCTGAAAATCAAACAGCCTGCTGCCCTGGCAATATGGCTCCTCCGCAGCAGTAAAAAGAATCTCGATATCCGGATGAGGGATGCTGTGCTCTTTCAGAATATGTATCAGTTCCAGAATTTCCGCAAGTCCTGTGGCATCATCGGCACCCAGCACTGTGGAGCCGTCCGATGTAATGGTTCCGTCCTCGTGGATTATGGCCTTTTTGCCGTTTCCGGGGGCGACGGTATCCATATGAGAGGAAAACAGAATGGCATTTTTGCGGTTTTCCTCTTCCGACGGCAGAGTGCCCGGAATGCAGGTCCACAGATTGCCTGCAGTTCCGGCCTTTTCAGTTGCTTCTCCCCTATTTCCGGCTGTTTTTAAATAATGTTCGGCCAGATTGCCTGCAGAATCATCTTCTTCAACATGAAGTCCGAGGGATTCCAGCTCTTTTTTCAGATAATCGGCCATCTCCCGTTCATGGTACGATTCGGAGTCAATGGATACCAGCTTCAGAAACGTATCCACCAGACGTTTTTTATTGACAGGGTTTTCGATATGGTTATGGTTCTCCGTATGGGACATAAAAGACCTCCGTATGTGTTGTTTTTATAAATGTGGTGTAAATTATACGCCGAAATACATACTAAGTCAATAGGAATAATATAATTAGATGGGGCGTGGCAGCAGCACAGTTTTTCATTGCCTGTGAAATCAGGATTATATATAATGGTAATTGTTCAGATTTTTTGAAAAACCATGTAACGAATCGCAACATATCCGCATTAATATACAGAACGAAAGAGAGGAGGAGGGAAAATGCAGCCGATGGATGAGATTTATCAGAAATATGCGCAGATGGTGTACCGTTATCTGCTGTCGCTGGTACATAATCAGGATGTGGCTGAGGAACTGACTCAGGAAACATTTTACCAGGCAGTGAAAAGTATTGAACGGTTTGACGGGTCGTGTCAGGTATCCACCTGGCTCTGCGCCATTGCGAAAAATCAGCTGCGTTCCTGGCAGCGAAAGCATCCGCCTTTTGAAAACCTGGAAGAATACGACCGGACGGCGGCATCCGCAGAGCAGGATGTGCTTGATGCGTTTGCCAGGGTGGAATTGATGAAAAAACTGCATTTATGCCCGGAGCCTTACCGTGAAGTGATGTATCTGCGGATTTTCGGCGATCTGTCTTTTAAGGAAATCGGTGAGATTATGGCGCGCACGGAAAACTGGGCGAGAGTAACTTACTACAGAGGTAAAGAAAAACTGAGAAAGGATCTGGTGAAAGATGAATCATAAATTACCGTGCGAACTGATCAGAGACCTGTTTCCTTCGTATATCGACGGACTTACCAGCGAAGTAACCAATGAACTGGTAGAGGAACATGTGTCGGAATGCAGCAGCTGCAGGGAAATTCTGGAAGATATGAAAGCGCCGGCTGTTTTGCAGGATGGCAGCCGCAGTAAAGAAGAGCAGGAGGAAATTGATTTTCTGAAAAAGACGCGGAAAAAGACACGGAAAATCATTCAGGGAATGGCAATTGCGTCCATTCTGGTAATCGTGGCTGTGCTGATCGGAAGGATGTATTTCATCGGCAGCTCTGTGTACAGTGACAATATAATCTGCCAGGTGGAGGTGGAGGGAAACCATTTATCCCTGAGCGGCGCCGCCGCTGATACGGGACTTGGGATTTCTTCCATTGAATATGAGGAAGAAGACGGAATGATTACCGTTTCCTTTAAAGCTGTGAATAAGAGTCCTTTCCATAAACGGGAATTTCAGTCCGAATACGATGCTTCACAGGAAATCACGCAGGTACAGCTGGATAACCGGATCGTCTGGTCACAGGGGAAAAAGATATCTGCACTGGCATCAGCGGTGTATAACAGCAAACACCCTTACGTGGGCGATATGTCGGCAAACGGCCGTACTGTTATCGCGTTGAATCTGGTGGGTGAGCTGGGCAATTTCAAAAACCAGCTGCAGACATCGGAGGAACCCTACGGATGGACTATGACGCTGGAAAATGAGATTGACGCATCGCAGCAGGCTGAGAAGGAAACGCTCATGAAATCATATGCATATGCGATCCTGGCGGTCACCGACAATCTGGGAGAAGTATCTTTTGAGTATACGGTGGATGGAAAAATGTACACTCTGACCGTTAATACGGACGATGCTTCTGCCTTTGCAGGACAGGATATCAAAACCTGCGGCGGGGATCCGGCAGCTCTTCAGGAACTGCTGGAAAAAGCAGGACTGGACGGGTAAATATGGCGTATAACAAAATTGATAAATGTATGTAAGCAGCTGTTCGGTTGTCAGGTTGAGCAGTTATTAGGCAAATAATATGGCAGAGGTTCCGGGGCGGTCCTGAAAAACAGGCATTTCCCGGAACTTTTTTGTAACAAAACAGGCTTATCCGGCTCCAATTATCGTAACAGGAAGGAGGTGGCATAAATGGCTGGATTTTCCGGCTTTTATAAGGAATATGTATCTCAGGTTTATCATTTTCTGCTGAAGCTGACCCGGGATCCGGCTCTTGCAGAAGAACTGACTCAGGAAACATTTTATCAGGCATTTTTACATATTGACCGGTTTGAAGGAAAATGTCAGGTATTTACCTGGCTGTGCCAGATCGGGAAGAAGGCGTATTATAAGGAAATCAGGCGCAGAAAACGTCAGGTGTCCATGGAGGAATCCATGCCGGGCGTCGGGGAAAATGCCGGCTGCGAAAAGGAACCGCTGGAGGATATCTGCAGGCAGGAGCAGCTTGAACGGATGAAATATCATCTGAGCCATCTGCCGGAGCCTTACCGTGAGGTATTTACCATGAGGATATTCGGTGAGGTTTCCTTCAAAGAACTGGCAGGGCTTTACGGAAAGTCAGAAAGCTGGGCGCGGGTGACATGTTACCGGGCAAAAGAACAGATTATGAAAAGATTGGAGGAGGATGAGCATGAAAATAAATTGTGAGATCGTGAAGGATCTGCTCCCGCTGTATGTGGATGGAGTCTGCACACAGGAGAGCAGAAAAGCGGTGGAGGAGCATCTGGAAAGCTGTAAAACATGTCAGGAAATGCATGACCGGATGACAAAAGATCTGGGAATGGATCCGGAACATGTATCCCGGGATCTGTTTGATGAGGAAACAGATGGTTCCAAAAAGAAAAACGGTGCGGCATGGGGCATCGGGAGCCACAAAAATCAGGATAAAAATCAGGCAGAAATATTCAGAAAAGGCATGAGAAAAATACGCAGGCGCTGGTTCCTTTCTGTTATTGCTGCTTTTCTGGTGATTCCTCTGCTGCTGTGTACGGTGAATCAGGTTCGCGGAGAAGGCATCTGCTTTACCAATCAGGATGATATTCTGCGGGGCTTCCGGTTCCTGTACGCCATTAAAAATGAACAGTACGACAAAGCGTTTGATATGCTGGACAGCGAGGACGTGTGGAAATCCCTGACAGTTCTGGCAGAGGAGGAAGGGGAATCCCGGCTGGTCAATCCGGGGTATGAGCAGTGGAGAGAAAAATCGAAGGAGCAGTTTATCGGGCAGATGGAGGAATTCCGGGAACAGTATGGTTCTGTGGAAAAAATCAGTTTCCATGCCATATACAGAAGCGGAACACCTTCTGATGAAGATTATATTCCCGGCAGATGGCAGGTGGAATATGACCTGAGTTTCGGACAGGAAAAAATCTGCGGGGGAGTCACTTTGTTTATAGGATCGGGAAAAGTATCAAATGGAGGCGGTTATGATTATATTCGATACGGGGAAACGAATCCGGCTCTGGAAGCCCAGACTGGGAGCAGCCGGATTATTCTGCCTGCCATTTATTGTTAAGGCAGTAAAACAGCCCGGTTACCTGTGGTTGTACCGGGCAGACTGCTGCAGGCAGCTTCATCTGCAGCTTGTTGACGGAATTCTGTTGAGAATACTATGTTTTTTGGCGGCGGCAGGGCTGTTTCTGACTGTTCTTGTATGTGCACCCGGGAAAAGACTGGCAGTGACCCGGATCGGAGGAGATACGCTTCCGATTAATCTGCTGCATGTGATACCGGTGGGGATTCTGGGGGAACTGCCCTGTTTTTCGCGGGGATGCAGTATTTTGTTTCCTTTTCTGGAGGCAGCTGTAATTACAGCTGGAATCTGGCTGATTTTCAGCTGGTTCCGTCCGTTGTACGGAGTTACGGAAAGTAATGGAATGATAGAAAATAATAAAACAAATGTTCGAAAAACTATTGCAAAACAAATTGACTTGTGATAGAATACAGGTAATTTAATTGATACATAAGGGAGGGACAGCGATGCGGATTATTTTATCCCCGGCGAAAAAGATGAAGGTGAATACGGATGCGGTTGAGTACGGGGGATTGCCTGTTTTTATTCAGGATACAGAAGTCATTCTGCAGTGGATGAGGCAGTTATCCTATGAGCAGGCTAAAAAGCTGTGGGCATGCAACGATCAGATTGCCGGCCTTAATTATGAGCGTATTGCGCAGATGGATCTGTATGGCAGTCTGACTCCTGCCATTCTCTCCTATGAAGGGATTGCATATCAGTATATGGCGCCCAATGTATTTGAGTACGGCCAGTTTGATTATGTACAGGAACATCTGCGGATTCTGTCGGGATTTTACGGTGTTTTAAAGCCGCTTGACGGAGTGACGCCCTATCGGCTGGAGATGCAGGCCAGAGCCGGGATTGCCGGTACGCGGAACCTGTATGAATACTGGGGAGACCGGCTTTACCGGGAAGTTTCGGATGACAGCCGGATCATCATCAATCTGGCATCAAAGGAGTATTCCAGATGCATCGAGAGGTATCTGGAACCGGATGATACATATATTACCTGTGTTTTCGGCGAGATGGAGAGGGGACGCTGTGTCCAGAAAGGGGTTTACGCCAAGATGGCCCGCGGTGAGATGGTACGCTATATGGCAGTACATGATATTGAAGATCCGGAAGAGATGAAGCGTTTTGATATGCTGGGCTATGTTTTTTCAGAAGAACTGTCTTCCGGGCGGGAATATGTATTTCTGCGAAACAGCAGGGAAGCATGACAGAGTTGTTGAATGAACCTGGAAAAAGGGGGCGGTATTTTTATGAGAATTATTACAGTGATTGAAGATACATGCGGCAGACCGGACTGTGTTTATGAGCATGGTCTGTGTATTTATGCGGAGACGGACCGGCACAGGCTTCTTGTTGATGCGGGTGCCACCGGTGCGGTTCTCGACAATGCGCGGATCCTGGGAATTGATCTGACCCGGGTGGACAGTGTTATACTCAGTCATGGGCATTACGATCATGCGGGAGGGATTCTGCCTTTTGCCGGGATCAATCCCAATGCTCAGATTTATATAAGGGACACTGCAGCGGACGGGCATTATCACGGGGAACGGTATATCGGTATTGATCAGCGGATTCCGGCGCTGCAGCAGGTACATCTGGTTGAAGGCAATGTGAAGCTGGATGATGAGCTGTCGCTTTTTTCCGGTATTACGGGAAGGCGGCTGTGGCCTCAGAGTAATCAGACTTTGACGAAACGGGTGGATGGAGCTGCTGTGCAGGATGACTTTATTCATGAGCAGTGTCTTGTGATTACACAGGGAGACAGAAACGTATTGATTTCAGGCTGCGCCCACAACGGCATTCTGAATATTCTGGACCGGTTCCGTGAATTATACGGATGTCTGCCGCAGACTGTGATCAGCGGTTTTCACATGATGAAGAAAAGCGGATACACGGAAGACGATATCAGGAATATAAAAGAAACCGCCGAAGAACTGCGGCAGCTGGATACGGTTTTTTATACCGGTCACTGCACGGGACAGTTTGCTTTTGACATCATGAAGACAATTATGGGAGATCAGCTGATTCAGCTGCACAGCGGTATGGAACTGGAAATTATGTAGAGAAAGCAGTCCGAACCTGCCTGAAAGCGGACAGATTCAGGCAGAGCCAGGCGGCAGGATGGATATTATATGGAGAAAACAGTTATGAAAAGAATATTATGTTATGGTGATTCCAATACATTTGGTTTTGATCCGGTTACAGGAAACAGATATGAGCCTGAGATACGCTGGACCGGCAGACTGCAGCAGCTGCTGGGGAAAGAGTACTGTGTGATTGAGGAAGGCTGCAACGGCAGGACGGCATACTTCACAGACCCGGAAGAGGAATGGAAGAACGGTTTATATTATCTGAAGCCCTGTCTGAATTCGCAGAAACCTCTGGATGCGGTGATCCTGATGCTGGGAACCAATGATCTGAAGACTATGTTCCATGCTTCGGTGAAGGAAGTGGCACGTGGAATCGGGCTGATTCTGGATGTAATCCGTTCTTTTATGGAGGAAAAACAGGGATTTGAGCCGGTTATTGTGCTGGTTTCTCCTCCCCGGATCGGTTCCGCCATTGTGGAATCTTCTTTCCGAAGGTCATTTGACAGCAGTGCGGCAATTCGTTCCGGTGAATTTTCCGGATATTACCGGACTGTAGCACAGGAAAAGGGGTGTATATTTTTCGATGCAGCGGAATTTGTCGAGCCCTCGGAAGCCGATTCTCTGCATCTGATGCCGGAGGCACACAGGATTCTGGCGGAACAGTTTGCCGAGATTATTCGGAAAACAGTATAAGGACAAGACGAAAAAGATACAGGGATTTATAGATTGAATTCGGGCGAAAGATGAAAAACAGGTGAATCAGATGAAAAGTACATTAATTAAAGATACAACACAGGCAGAAAGAATTGAACTGATCCGTTCATGGATTCCGGAAGATGAAGTGATGGACGGATGCGATATTGACCTCTGGGAGATGTATGATGATTATATCAAGGGTAAGCGCGAGATTGCCGAGATCAATGCATCTTTTAGTCCGGAGTATTGTATGGAGGAACCGTAGAAGATGCTATTGGAACAGACAAAAGACTGCGATGTTCTGGTGATCGGTTCCGGCATTGCAGGAGTTTCAGCAGCGCTGTCTGCCGCCGAGGCCGGCAAACGTGTTATACTGGCCTGTTACGGAAAGCTGTTTTCGGGCTCCAGTTTTTATCCCGGAACATGGGGACTTGGTCTGATTGGTCCTGAGAACCGGACAGATGAACAGGATCTGGCTGATACGATTCAGAAAGTTGGATGCGGCATGGCTGATCCGGAGATGGTTCGCACGTTCGTTTCCGGGATTTCTCCGGCGGTGGACAGGCTTCGTTCCATGGGTGTGAAGCTCAGACGAGCCGATGACGGAGAACAGAAAGAATATATTCCGTGCTTTGACCATAAACACAGAGATTGGAACGGTATTGAATTTGACAGCGCAGGAGTAATTTTTTTGCGCAGGTTATCGGAACTGAAGGTGACAGTACTGTCGGGCTGTCAGCTTCTGGAACTGGTGAAGCCTGAAGAAGCTGACCGGGTTTGCGGTGCAGTATTTTTAAAAGAAGATCAGATTTTTTTTCTGGGATGTGGGGCTCTTGTTCTGGCGACAGGTGGATACGGAAGTATCTTCCGGTATCATTTGTGTACAGAGGATATTACAGGTATCGGTCAGTATCTGGCACTTCAGGCTGGCTGCCGGCTGGTGAATATGGAGTTTATGCAGATGATGCCCGGATATATATCACCTGCTTATAAAACCATTTTTAATGAGAAGACATTTCGTTTTACCGACATGCGCAAAGCAGATGGTTCGGAGCTGCTTTCGTCTGAAGAGAAGAGACAGTTGATTCTGCGCTCTACTCATGGCCCCTTTACCTCAAGACTGGAGTCCGGAGTGGTGGATTTTGCATTGTTTCGGGCTTTTATGGAGGATGAAAGAGGTGTTGCCGTATCCTATACCGATGAGATGCGCAGGAATACGCCCGAGTTTGTGAAAGTGTACTTTGACTGGCTGAAAAAGGCTCGGGGAATTACCATGGAAGATACCGTACACATTGGTATTTTCGCCCATGCAGCCAATGGCGGAATTAAAACGGCACCGGATACGTCTGCCGGTGTTGAGGGGCTTTTTGCTGCCGGGGAAGTAACTGGGGGAATGCATGGAGCCGACCGGATCGGAGGGCTGTCTACAGCTAACGGGCTGGTTTTTGGAGAAAAGGCGGGCCTTTCCGCTGCCGAAGATTCGGAGAAAACTGCAGGACATAAGATATACCGCCGTAAAAGCTGCTTTTTCGAACCGGCGGTATGGGAGATGGATTCCTGCAGAGTGGCACGGAAGGTTTTGCAGAATATCATGTCACAGAATGCCATGATTCTGAGAGAAGAAAGTGGTTTATCTTCCGCTCTGGAGCAGGTGCGCAGACTGAGGGAGTGCCTGGCAGACAAGGCTGAGCCTTTGAAAGATATGGGTGCGGGAGCGGTAAAAGCTGCTGCACAGACGCGGCTTTTGCAGGCACAGCTCGGGACGGCTGAAAGTATCCTGCAGGCTGCTCTTCTCAGAAAGGAAAGCAGGGGAGCACACTATCGCATGGATTATCCGGAGGAGAATCCTGCTATGGCCAGTCCGATTCTGATTGCAGAGGAAAAGGAAGAAATCCGTGTGTGCTTTGCGGCAGACGATTTATCCTGAATTTTGCAGCAGCCGGATTATATAAATGACTTGATTGTTTTTATATGCTATAACGCACAAATACTGTTAAAGATCAGATCGGAACCCTGTACTTTTTATATTATCTACATAAAAAATACAGCAAAAACCATGATAAATAAAGGGCTATATGCCCGCATACCAGTTTCTTCCATATATTTCATGCAGGAACAAAGAATATGTGATTGACAATATAACGCACCAGTGATATACTCAAAGTCAGAAGGACAGAGAGGTTCGCAGGCGGGGCTTTCTGTCCTTATTTCGTTTAACTTATGGATAGAAGAAAGGAAGCTGTAATCATGGATAATTTTACGTTTTCAGTACCACAGAATATTATTTTTGGAAAGGGGAGTATCTCCAGACTGCCTGAACTGGTAAAAGAGATGGGATGCGGTCATGTATTTATTGTTTCCGATCCGCATCTGAATAAGATGGGGATTGTCGGAAAGTGCGCAGAACACATTGAAGCCGCAGGCATGAAAGTGGATGCATTTACCGAGACAGAAGGAAATCCTTCCGTAGATACAGTGAATAAGGCAACGGCGGCATTTAAAGAGAGTGGAGCAGACTGTATCATCGCGCTGGGAGGTGGTTCACCCATGGATGTGGCAAAGTCTGTCGGTGTTCTGGCCAGATACGGCGGCAGTATTACCGAGTATGAAGGCGGCGGAAAAGTGCCGGGAGATATCGTTCCTCTGATTGCGGTTCCCACTACGGCAGGTACAGGTTCTGAAGTAACTGCGTTTTCTGTAATTACAGATCACAGCAGAAATTACAAACTGACCGTATTCAGCTATAAACTGATTCCTGCTTACGCTGTTCTTGATCCGGAGCTGGTTATGACAGCACCTGCATCTGTTGCGGCGTCCTGTGGTGTTGATGCTCTGATTCATGCACTGGAAGCGTACATTTCCACAGCTGCTTCACCGTTTTCAGATGCCATGGCAGAGAAGGCCATGGAATTGATCGGAGCAAATCTGCGCAGATATGTGGCAAACCGCAGGGACGAAGAGGCTGCTTCTGCTATGCTTGTCGGTTCTCTGTTTGCCGGAATTGCCTTTTCCTGGGCACGTCTTGGCAATATTCATGCCATGAGTCATCCGGTGAGTGCATATTTCAATGTAGCACATGGTGTTGCCAATGCCATTCTTCTGCCCACGATTGTAGAGTACAATATGCTGGCAGACCATGGAAAATACAGAACAATTTATAACTATATTTCTAAGATACCTGCATATGAGGATGAATTTGTACCCGAGATGCTGGTAGAAGAACTGAAGGATCTGAACGAATCTCTGGGAATTCCTTCCTGTCTCAGTGCCGTTGGAGTGACAGAAGACAAGATTACTGCTATGGCAGTTGATGCCATGAAGAGCGGTAATATTGCAGTAAACCCCAGAAGTTCAACACAGAAAGATATTGAGGCACTGTATCGTAAAGCTTTATAGAAAGCAATAGAAATCAATAGAAATCAGAAGATAGAGGATACAGAGCACAGAGTATAAAGCACAATGTACATATGTTCCGGTTCAGAACGGGCAGTTTTCGGATTCAGGTCTGAAAACGGCTCTGGTCTGAACCGGGAACATGCAGCTATTTCCGCCGCATTTTCAGTTTCAGGAGTGCGGCGGCTTTTTTTGCATCCAGCAGAGTCAGGGAGTTTTCTCCCACTACGCTGGTTTCAATTCCTTCTTCACTTTTATTGATATCCACAATGGTATCCATATATTCATTAGTAACTACAAATGCACCCTGTGTTCCCACAAAGCTGATGCCAACGACGGGAATTCCGCGGCTGCCGATCTGCTCGATTGTATTGGCAAAATCTATATTGCTGTTGCCCCAGCTGTCAGCGCTGACAATACATCCGTCGGCCCGCATGGCTTCCAGCCAGGCACCGATTCGTTCGCCTGTGAAATATTTACTTTTATTGTCCTGAGGAATACCGGCAATGATAACGCCGGTACAGTCGAAATCTTCATCTCCGGAGATGATTTCAAGCAGCGGATCGCGAAAATGATGTAATGTTGTTTCTTTGGTAGATGGTCCGATTCCCATAATCTGTTCTCCTTTCTGTTTGAAATTGCAAAGTTCTCGCAACTGTTCAGAGCCGAGCTCGAAAACAAGTTCTCTTTTTTATCAGTACATGGCCCGTATGGCTCCGTCGCGGTACTCATTGGGAGACAGCAGGATAGGAGCGCCGGTTATATCGATGATGGAATGACTTCCTTCATAGGAAGAAGGTTCGCTGCCGAGAAAATGTGTATCATACATAGCTCCCTGACCGGATACCAGTTTGACAATAGCTACTTTTTTTCTGCCAGGCCGGATTATGTCCTGATAACAGTGGCTTTCCGTACATTCCCGTCCGCTTCTGGCTTTCAGCAGGGAACGGATTTCCTGACAGAAAAGGTCGCAGGCGTGATGGGCGGCGTTGGGACCGGAACGGGAGAGGCCGGTTTTTGTTTTCAGTGTGACATCAAACAGAATTATCAGATCCCGGTCACCCGGTGTACCGGCTTTGTTAAAGGCAATTTGTTCATCCAGCATCCCTGCGGAACTTCCAAAAGCACATACAGGAGTTCCTTCTTCATCGGCACCGGTCAGGATTACATAAACGCCTGTAAGTGTATGTGTGATTCCCTCTCCGATTTTTCCGGCAGCCTTTACGGAGACGGGGATAATATCCATGATGGAATGGATGGGGATATGTTTCCTGTCCGGAAGTACCGGAAGAATCTGAATTCCACTGATCAGCTCACTGGATAAACGCAGCTGTTTTATATATTCTTTATTGTTCGAAGGAATCGTAAGACTCCAGGTGTCCGGCGGTGAAGACGGAGAGAAAGAATGATTCGGATAATGATTCTGATATGCTGCTTCTGATGAAGGAGAATTTTTAGTCAGTGAAAACGAATCACCAGCATATAATTCTGCTACATGGAAAGCGCGTATGATGAGCCGCCGCATGATTTTTTCTGTAGTTCTGTTGGTATTGCTGTTCAATTGATCCATATATTCCTCCACTGAATAGAAGAAATGTGCACCCGGCAGAAATAAGGATTTTCTGCCGGGTGCACATGATATTTCTGAACGATAACGCTGTGTAATGAGATTATTTTATCTGTTTATACCTTTGCATTATATTCAAAAGGCAGCGGCACAACTTTGCCGGGGGAATCCAGAATTTCCAGCTGTTCCAGTGCGGCTTTTACGATGCTGTACTGCATTTCAAAATCGTGGGGAGCGCCGGCGTTGGCACCCATGGGTACCAGCGGTGCTACAGCACGGGGGGTTCCGGTCTGTTTTACAACAGGCGGAAGAGCGGCAATGATCACTGTAGGGATACCAGCCTGCTCAATTGCTCTCTGCACCAGTACTGCAGAGCGGTGACAGGTCCCTCATCCGGCGGTGAGGATGACAGCGTCAACCTCATGTTCTTTTAGAATCCGGGCGATTTCGGGACCGGTTTCATTTTTGAATTTTTCCTGGTTTCCGCCGCCGCCCATGAATCCGATGTGAATATCGGAAACACTGCCGATTACGCCGTCTTTTGCCAGCTGATGGAGAGGATCGATGGGGAACATGCAGTTGATATCTTTATTGACATCACTGTTGTCATATCCTCCGTGTGAAACCATCAGTTCACTGGAAGGCATCTCGTCAGTAACTCTCCGGAATGTGAAATCACCGGACAGATTGAAACGTTTGTCCTGTTTATGGTGTACGCCTGCAGCTGTTGCGATGGCAACTTTCATTTCACTGAGTGGTTTTGTAACGGGGGCCCATACAGGAGGCGGAGTAACCGGTACAAAAATCTCGGATTGCAGACCGTTTATAACTGTTAAGCTGCTCATATTTTTCTCCTTTCACGGCCGGCCGGATCAGGTATCGGTATCGGCCGGGTATAATCAGTGCCCCGGTTGGGGACTGTGATGTATCTGATTGCTGACATAAGTTTCATTGGGCTCGTTAGTCAGCTGTTCAATAAAACTCATGTTGAATCCAACTTCCTGACCCGGTTTGATTTCATAATCGGAAATCAGCATCCGTTTGGGGATTTTCAGATATCCCAGACGGCCTTTCAGGTCAATTCCCACGGCACCATCGCTTACATCCACAATGATGCCCTCCATATAAATGATTTTATCTCCATATTGTAATGATTTTTTCATGTTTTTTTATACCCGCCGCAGTTGAATTTTGCTGCGCTTTGGTTTCATTGCGGTCCGTTTTTGCTGCGGCTGAATCAAAGTGCAGGAGTTTACGAATATTTTTCTCTGCGCTTCTGGCTCATGGGAAGAGAAGTTTCATTGAGTACCGGTGTGATGGGTTTTCCGGTGACATTGGAAATCAGTTCCATGTTGTTCTCCTTCACATGAGGGTTCCATTTGCGTTCGGGAGCTTTGACTTTCGTGCCGCCCATCTGAGCTTTCAGCATGTATAGGGCACGGATTGCATCCTCGGGGCAGAGGGTGTTGTTGGCAAGAATTTCGTTTTCAATGCCGCCCTCCGATTTATTGTTATCGACCATGTGCGTCATGTACTTGTTGCCAACTACCAGCGCCCCCTGATTAGCACAGAAAGACATGCCAACTACAGCGATGCCGCGCATGCCGATCTGTTCAATATGGCTGGCAAAATCGATATGGTTATTTCCGAAGCCTTCTGTGGTGACGAAAGCGCCGTCCACATCAAGTGCTTCACAGGTCATGCCCACGCGCTTGGATACATAGAATTTTTCTGCGTTGATCTGAGGGCTGCCCACCAGAAGTACACCGCAGAGATCCAGTTCCGGATCAAACAGGGTCTCCAGCACGAGTGGTTCTCTCCAATAGTGACGGGACATTTCTTTTGATGCAGGGCCGATGCAGGTCAGCGCATGGATACATCCGTCCAGAACCTCCAGTGGAGATACCATGACCGGTACATTGCCCAGATCCACATTCGGTCTGGCACCGAGAACACCTACGGGCTCCTGGGGCAGAAGCAGATTGTCATGCATGGCGCCCTGTCCCATGATTTCTTTTACAATAACAACTTTTTTCTTTCCCGGGCGGCGGTACTGATTGAAAGTTTCCTTATCGACAATCAGGGATTCATCATCCAGTTCTTTCAGCGCCTGGCGAATTTCATGTGTGATCACATCAGTAGCGGAATGAGCAGCCAGAGGGCCGGGACGTTCCATATTGGTTCCGGCTTTGATGGTTACCTGTGTTTTGATAAAGATTTCTCCCTTGTCAGGAGCACCGGGACGGTTCCACATAATGTTTTCATCCAGCATGCCTTCGGAGGAACCGAATTCGCCAATCTGTACACCGTTGTCATCGGTTCCGGTTACCATCATGATGACGCCATCCAGAACGCGGGTGGTGCCCGAACCCAGTTCCGAATCTCCGTCTTTTACTGCGATGGGCTGTACGTCCATGATCGTCTCGGAATAAGTATGGTATGCATCAGGTGTGATAATATCGATTTTCAAGTCATGAACCAGTTCCTGACTGTTGATGGCTTCCTGCTCGATTCCGTCCCGGATATAGAGAACGGTTCCTTCAATTTTTGTCTTCGGACCACGGCGCACTTCTGTAATTTTATAATGATGGCGGGTCAGAGTACGAATCAGCTTCGGTTCCGGATCAGCCTCAGCTGCAGTTACAGATGAAGCGGACCGGACGGTGTCTGATTTTGCCGGAGTGTTTTCGGCAGAAACGGAATGAGACAGACAGCTGTCTGCGGCCGTTACCTGGCTCGGGGCAGGAACCGTATTGCCTGCTGAAACCATGTTCATGGGAAGTTCAATGTGAATATTTTTCCCTTCTCCGATGGAAATTTTCAATGTGCCGCCGGGAAGCGGTACGGCTGTCCGCACGGAAACAGGTGTTTCTGAGGCGGATAAAATTTTATCAGACATATTCTGCGAAGGATCTGTTATGTTCATGCCTTCTTTTGAAACTTTTTTTTCGGCAGTTTCGCCTTTTACAGCTGATTCACCTTTTTCGGCTGATTCACCTTTTTCAGCCGGTTCTTCTTTTCCGGCTTCACCGGAAAACTCAACGATGTGATCTATCACGTCGGCTGTCAGAGGGGTCAGGGAGTCACAGGTTTTTGTGAGTACGGCACCCAGGACCTGACCGATTTTCAGGCATCCGTCAAGATTCAGAAGGCCGGAATCCACCAGATCATCAAAAATGGCCGGATCCTCCAGATTGTGTGAGCTTAATGTGATACCTTTTTCTGCACGGCAGCAGAGAACTGCCGGATCATTTGCATGTTCTTTTGCGGTTTGTTCACTGATTGACATAATATATCTCCAATCTTCAGCAGCATTTTCGTTCCTGCGGATTATCAATCCGGCTTCGGAAAGCTGCAGGTTTTATAGAAACAGACTGTAAAAACAGCCGGTAAAAAACAGATTTCATAAAAAGGATTTCAAAACAGATTTCATAAAACGGATTTCAAAAAAATTACATAGAACGGATTTCAGAAGAATACCGGTAATTCGATGTGAATATCACGGCCCTCTTCGATATCAATTTTCAGTATCCCGTTTTCAATGGTTATGTCTGTTGAATCTCTGTTGCTTACCGTGTTTTTCCGATGTGCTGATTCTTCTCTTTCCGGTGCTTTTGCTTTCACTGATCTCTCCGTTTGCACTGATTTCTCCGTTTCCACTGATTCTTCCTGCTTTGTGATGCAGGTTTTTGATGTGGTCAGATAGCGCATCCGTTCTTTGGAAACCGTGTCGAATACATGGTCTGTCTGGTGGTGTACCGTGAGTCCCAGTTTCGGTGCGGAGCCCATTACAGTGTTGGTGCAGTCACTGCAGTTTCCGATGATGATATCGGTGCAGCCTGCTTTTTTGAAATTCAGGCATTTCTGAGCCTGTCCGGGACAGTTGCCGGGGTTTTCGCACTTCAGCGTGCCTTTGATATCGGCAGCCTGTTTGCATTTCTGAATAAGTACCACATCACCGTTCATTTTGGCGGCGATGTCTTCCATACGGGTTTGGCTGCCGCCGCAGGCACAGAGAAGAAGGCCGGTTTTTGCATGTTTCAGGTCTTCAAAAGGTGCTGTGACGATGATGCCGCCGGTGGTTTTTGTAATGGGTGTATCAGGGGAAACGGCATGACCTGTGAAAGGTCCGCCCATGATGATTTCACCGTACTCTCCGTCGATTCCTCCGGCCCGTTCAATCAGTGCGCCGACTGTCGTTCCGATGGGAACATCGAAGAAAACGCGTGTGTGTGTGCCGCCTTTGAGTTTGCCTGCCACGGATACATTTTTTGAAATGCAGGGACGGCGGTCGATCATCGCTTCAGCGGCCCGGAGAACCGTTTCCGCATTGATGACAACTGCATTGGCAGCGGAAGGAAGTTCCGTGGGTTCTAACAGGGTTCCCAGAACTTCGCGGACAACGGCCCGTTCTTCTCCCATGGGATACAGATCCGGCAGGAGATGGAAAGAAATATCAGGCTCGTTTTCGCAGAGTTTTTTTAATACGGCAATGGTTTCCGTGTGTTTTTCCTTAATTGCAAAAATTCCTTTACGGGCATTGCACAGCTTCATGATGCGTTTCAGCCCTTCCACGGTTTTGGAAGCATTCTGTTCCAGCTGGCGGATGTTGTGCTCCAGCAGAGGTTCACATTCCGCTGCGTTGACCAGGATAAAGCCGCCATTCAGATCGACGCGGCATTTGACGGAGGTGGGAAATCCGGCGCCTCCCATGCCGACGATGCCGGCGGCTTTCAGCAGTTCTTCATCAGAACCGGCCTCCAGAGGGATAAAAGTATCTGACTGGGATTCAGACGCTTCCACAATAACTGCGGTGTCTGTGATTTCTGTCACAATACCGTCTGCGGAGGCGTGGATGGGAGCTCCCAGTCCTGTAGGAACGGCAAGCAGGGTTCCTTTCCGAACACTGGAACCTATGGGCAGGACCGGTCTGCAGGGGGCTCCGATATGCTGCTTCAGCAAAATTTCATATTTCATGAATCTTCTCCTTATTCTAATGTCTGTTATACCATGACTGGTATATACAGGCCGTTTTCAATTGTGATCAGATCCGGCACTGTTTTCCGTAATCAGATCAGATCCGGCAGTACTTTCTGGATCGTTTCAATAAAATATCCGGCTGCCGGTGACAGGCTGCTGGAGGCCTGAATGCCGATTCCCAGTTCCCGGGATGCAAAGGGCTCCAGAGGCAGTGCCTGAATATCATTTTTACATCCTTCAATGATCAGTTTTGGAAGAATGCTGATTCCCAGATGGTTGGCAACCATGGATACGATGGCCAGATCATCTTTGGAAGAAAAACGAATGTCGGGTGTGACACCGGCTTCTTTCAGATACTGATGGATATCGTAATCAACACCTGCCGCCGATATGATAAATGGGTATTCGACCAGTTTTTCAATGGGAAATACACCATTCACAGGTGTTTCATAATCCTTCGGAATAATGGCCATCAGCGGATCTTCATAAAGCGGAATCCATTTCAGGGAATGGGCATTTTCGTGACTCATCAAACCGAAATCGGCCTGGTTGTTTTTCACCCAGTCCACAATGTCATCGGTACCGCCTTCCATCAGTTCGATTTCGATGCCGGGGTATTCCATCTGAAATGTGTAAATGATGGCCGGCAGCCAGTTTCTGGCGATACTTGCAAAAGAAGCAATGGTCAGGTGGCCGGTTTTCAGACCGTTGATGGAACTGATCGTCTGTTCCAGCTGTTCATTCACCGCAAGAAGATTACGCACCAGAGGCAGGATGATCTCCGCGTTTGGAGTGAGTACAACTCCCTGCTTCGTTCTCTGAAACAGGGAAAAACCGAGTTCCGTTTCCATAACCTTTAATATATGGCTGACTCCCGGCTGGGTGTATCCCATGCGCTCTCCGCTTCTGGTAAAATTCTTCGTGTCGGCTACGTCTACAAAAAGGGCGTATTTATTGATATCCATGCTGCATCATCCTTTAAAAATAAAAAAGGTATGATTCCCCTAAGGGACCATACCTCCATTGGTAATTGCTGTGTAACAGTTCAGCTGCTGCTGAATGATTTCATTTTTCGTTTCTGAGATTATATACAATAATCTGTCATTTGGCAATGGCTGAAATAAGAAGAGCGTCATTCGAATTTCTTATGACTGACATAGATAAGCGATTCATTCGAATTTTTTATGACTGACATAGAAAAGTTTTTCTTTACGAAATCGAAGAATGTGATTATAATTCAGGTAAATTTCAATCAAACACGGAATATTTGCAGAGACGACAGGCAAAGGTGCTTTTAATCAGTGACCGGCCTGTCGTTTTTTGTTTGTCCGGTCAATTGGAATTTGATCATTTTCATGCAGACTTGAATTGTTGGACAGGAGGAAAAAGGATATGAAAAAAAGATTGGTTTCAGCTGTATTGGCAGGTCTTATGGCAGTATCTGTACTGACAGGATGCGGTACAGGCGGTGCAGAGAGTAAGGAAGACACGAAAGAACCGGCAGCGACCACTGCTGCAGATTCAGGAACAGCAGACGCAGATACATCCGATGCCGAAGGACCGGCGTGCCAGGATGCACTGAAAGGCGTTGCATTGAATGTGGGAACTTCCGGTACCTACGCTCCGTTTTCCTATTTTGCGGAAGATGGCGTTACGCTGCAGGGATTTGATGTGGATTTTCTGTATGAACTGCAGGGGATTCTCGGATTTGAAATCAGCGGCGATGCGATCTCCGATATGGATTACGGCCCGCTGACCACATCACTGACATCAAACCAGCTGGATATCGGTGCTGCAGCACTGTGCGCTACCGATGAAAGAAAGAAAAACATGAACTTTACTGAAACCTACTACGATGCAGGTATCATCGTGGCAGTAGCTGAGGATAATGATACCATTACCTGTGTGGAGGATCTGGAAAGCGGTGATTATACGGTAGCTGTACAGACCGGTACCATTGCTTACGAATATGCTTCGGCAAATCTTCCCGAATCCTGTCTGCAGGCCTACGATGCACAGACACTGGCCTACAAAGCAGTAGAAGGCGGTCAGGCAGATGCAACCATTTACGATGCTCCCGGTACTTCCTATGCGATTAAATCCGGTGAAGTGAAACTGAAAATCGTGGGCGATGAATTCTATAACGGCCAGGCGCCCTATGCCATCGCATTATCATTTAACATCTGTGATAAATATCCCGACATCGTCGATAACTTTAATGCGGCTATCGACTATCTGACAGAAACCGGCAAAATTGACGAAATCAAAGCAAAATGGTGTGAATAAAAACAATTCATGATGTCAGTCAATTGATGGTGTGAATCAATCATTTGTCTGAACCGGCGTTGCGTGCGGGAGAGGCGGCTGTCTTCTCCCGTATGTTGTATCTGCCGGGAACGGAAAATGGAAGGAGAGATTCGATGGATCTGGAATTTTTACAGGTGATTATGCCCATGCTGTTTCGCGGCCTGAAGGTGACCATGGAAGTTGCGGTGGCCGGCATTTTACTGGGCTTTGTTCTTGGCTCGATCACCGGTTATGCACTGCAGAGCAGCAGCAGAATTGCAAAGGTGATTGCCAATATCTATATCTGGATTATCCGCGGTACGCCGCTGGTCGTACAGGCACTGTATGTTTATTTTGTTGTTCCGGCGATTATTTCCGGAATCAGGGGGGAAACCTTTATTCTCGACAGTACGCTGGCAGGTATTATTGTTATCACGCTGAATGCCGGTGCCTTTATTTCGGCGCTGGTCAAAGGTGCCCTGGAAGGCGTTGATGCGGGGCAGAAAGAAGCGGGCTGTTCCCTGGGTCTGACAAAGGTACAGGTTATGACGCATATCGTCATTCCGCCGGCTTTTAAATCGATGATTCCCGGTTTGTTTAACCAGTTTATCATTTCACTGAAAGATACGGCCCTGCTGTCCATGATTTCCGTCAATGAAATCACGAGGCAGACGCAGAATTATGCCACACGTACTTTGAATACGATTCCGGCCTACACGGTGTGCGCCCTGTTTTATCTGGTGCTGCTGTCGGTGCTGATGATTCTGCAGAAGGTAGTAGAGGTTAAAATCAACAAATAGATCAGGAGGGATGGACATGAGCGAACCGTTAATCAAAGTCAGTCATTTAATGAAATCGTTCGGAGACCTGGAAGTGCTCCGCGATATCAATGTGGATATTCATGAAGGAGAAGTGGTATGCATCATCGGCCCCTCCGGATCCGGTAAGAGTACATTTCTGCGCTGCATCAATCAGCTGGAGGTACCCACCGGCGGTGAAATCTACTATAAAGGAGAAAATCTCTGCGATAAAAAAGCGGACATCCGCAGATTCCGGGAGGAAGTGGGCATGGTTTTTCAGAAGTTCAACCTGTTTCCTCTGCGGACCGTTCTGGGCAATGTGGCCCTGGCACCGGTTCTGACAAAGCATAAGAATAAAAAAGAAGCGGAAGCCTATGCTATGGAGCTGCTGGGAAAGGTGGGGCTGGAAAGCAAGGCTTCAGTCAGGCCTTCCATGCTGTCAGGCGGTCAGCAGCAGCGTGTGGCCATTGCCAGAGCGCTCGCCATGGATCCTGCGGCGCTGTTGTTTGATGAGCCGACTTCTGCTCTGGACCCGGAGCTGGTGGGGGAGGTGCTCAATGTTATGCGCAGCCTGGCGGATGACGGTATGACCATGGTGGTGGTAACCCATGAAATGGCATTTGCCAGAGATGTGGCGGACCGCGTGATTTTTATGGCAGATGGATATATTGTGGAAGAAGGTACACCGGAAGAAGTATTTGGCAATCCAAGAGAGGAGCGCACCAGAACATTTCTTTCCAGATTCCTTGCTTCCTGAATTTCGAAAGGCGGGTTAGCAGATGGACAAATATGTTATTACAATTTCCAGAGAGTTCGGCAGTCTGGGCAGACCCATTGCCAGGCGGCTTTCCGAGCTTCTGGGAATTGAGTATTACGACAGGGATATTGTAGATGAAACGGCCAGACGCATGAATCTGCCGGTTCCTGTCATCAGTGATGCCGAGGAGCGGAAATCAGGTTTTTTTGAGATGATTTTCCCTCTGGGTACCGAAACTGCGGAGCGGCAGAAAAAGCTGTTTGATGTGCAGTGTGATATCATCAGCAGACTGGCTGCCAGGGAATCCTGTATTATCGTAGGACGCTGCGCTGATTATATTCTGGAGGATCATCCCAATGCCATTCACGTATATATTTATGCGCCCTATGAGGACCGGCTGGCAAACTGCACAGGACCTCTTGGCATGAAACCGGAAGAGGCGAAGAAAATGATTGTCCGCGTGGATAAAGCAAGAAAATCGTATCATAAGCATTTTGCAAAGTATTCTCAGGAAGACCCCCGGCATAAGGATCTGATCATTAACAGTTCTCTGCTGGGAGTGGAAGGTACCGCGCAGGCGCTGGCGGCCATGGTTGAAATCAAATTCGGACCCGTTCAGACCGGGAAGACATACGGTCAGATTCTGCAGCTGTAAAAGAACAGAAGGACAATACGGGGACAGGACAGAATGTCGGGGGGAAAGGATGAAAAAGATGAAGATTCAGATGGGGAGGATTCCCTACGCTTATCAGATTAAGACGATAGATTCTCACACGATCGGGGAACCGACCCGGATCGTTTACGATGGTTTTCCCGAGCTTGTGGGAGATACCATGATGGAAAAGAAAAAATATCTTATGGAACACTATGATTTCCTGCGTTCCGCTCTGATGCTGGAGCCCCGGGGACACCGGGATATGTTCGGCGCACTGCTGACGGAGCCGGTTCATGATGAAGCTGATGTGGGCGTCATCTTTATGGACAGCGGCGGATGTCTGAACATGTGCGGCCACGGAAGCATCGGTACGGCCTATACGCTGGTGGAAATGGGCATGGTGGAGGTGAAGGAACCCTACACGGAGGTAGTTCTCGATGCACCCTCCGGTATCATTCGTACCCGGGTTCATGTGGTAAACGGCAGAGCCGTTGAAGTGAGTATCCTCAATGTGCCCTCTTTTCTGTATGAGGAGGGTCTGGAAATCGATATTCCCGGTAAAGGCAGAATCCCGTTTGATATCTCATTCGGAGGCTCTTTTTTCGCCCTGGTGGATGCGGAGGCAATTCATCTTTCACTGGAAGCAGAAAATATCGAGGCCATCACTTCACTGGGGATGGAGCTTCTGAAACGGATCAATCGCACATTTAAAGTGAAACACCCGTATCTCGACATTACTACGGTGGATCTGGTGGAATTTTACAGTCATACGGACAATCCGAAAGCCGATATGAAAAACTGTGTTATTTTCGGCAATGCGCAGGCGGACCGCTGTCCATGCGGTACAGGAACCAGCGCCAAAATGGCGGCACTTTACGCCAGAGGTGAACTGGGTCTGAATCAGGAATTTATCTATGAGAGTATTACCGGCTCTCTGTTTAAGGGAATGGTAACAACAGAAGTGGAAATTGCAGGCCGCCGGGGAATTATTCCTCAGATTACCGGCAGTGCATATATCACCGGCATCAATACCTGGGTGCTGGACGACAAGGATCCGCTGGAATACGGCTTCCTTCTGGGGTCAAAGAAGGAAGAGGAACAGGAAAGCAAGCGCAGCCGTATTGTGCGGGCCGCCTGGGAACTTTTTGGCAGACAGGGATTTTCGGAAACGACCATTCAGGATGTGGCGGACAAAGCGCAGGTATCCATGCAGGAGTTTTACGACAATTTCTCTGCCAAGGAGGATCTGGAGGATACGCTGGGAGATTTATTCGACCAGAAATATGCGGAGCTGATGGTTTCCATGGATCCGAAGCTGAGCCATTATGACAGGCTGCTGTATCTGAATCAGGAACTGTTCGGGCTGATCGAGGAGAAGGTTCCGTTCAATCTGGTCAGCCATCTTTATGTAAATATGGGAAAAGAACGCCAGAATCTGTTGAATCGGAATCGTTTTTATTATAAACTGATACCACAGATTATTGAAGAAGGACAGAAAACAGGTGAATTCAAGACGTCCGACACATCGGAAAATTATGCGGCCAATTATGCGTCTCTGGAGCGCGGCATGATCTACGACTGGTGTGTGCAGGGCGGAAATTATAATCTGAAAGAACGCAGCAGGCATTTGCTTCCCATTTATCTGAAATCTCTGGTGGTATAACATGCTGCGGACCCTTTCAGGAAAAGGTGGGAAAAGCATGAATAAAAAGGAAAACAGAAAAACGGATTTTCTGGTTCACAATGTGGCGGTCAACCTGAAGAAAATCAGGCTGGCCAAGAAAATGAGTCTGGATGAGCTTTCGGAGCAGACCGGTGTCAGCAAAAGCATGCTGGGACAGATCGAACGGGGCGAATCCAATCCGACCATCGGTGTGCTGGGCAAGATTGTCAGCGGACTCAGAGTAGAATTTGATGATCTGATCCGGGAGCCGGAGCTGGAGGCTTATAAGGTGAATCACAGGGACCTGATTCCGTCCAAGGAAATGCCGGGCCAGTATACGGTGTATACGTATTTTCCATTTGAAAAAAAGCGTAACTTTGAAATCTACATCATCGAACTGGAACCCCATGGAGTCTATTACAGCGGATCCCACGGGGAAAAAACCATGGAATATGTGATCGGCATCGAAGGAACCCTGACACTTGAACTGAAAGATCAAAGCTATGTTGTGGAGCCGGAAGATGCTCTGCTGTTTCAATCAGACAGGGAACACAGCTATAAAAATGAAACGGATGCAAGAGTACGTCTCGTCAGTGTATTCGCGTTCCTGCCTAAAGCGTAGTTGCATGCGTTATAACGCATTTATAAATTAAAACACGCACATAAGAGTCAGAAAATACTGTCAAAACAGATGGAAATAAAAAAAATAAACAAACCTATTGACAATATAACGCACGAGTGATATATTCATTTACAGAAAGAACAAAGGCGTTCCGAAACAAACGGATGTACTTTGTTCTTTTTGTAATTACTCAGATTCAGACAGCTTCATGAATTCGGAACTGTCTCTGAATGGTTTCAGGATTTCGGGAGCGTGAAACGCGGAGAAATCCGTTGGTATCATATGAAGCGTCGAATTCATTTGACACTTCAATCATTATATGCTACATGGAAGGAGAACCCCTATGAGATTGAAAGACACAGGGCTGACAGCTCAGGACATCAAAGACAAAGTTAACAAGTACATGATCGAAACCTATGAGCGTTTTGATTTTATTGCAGAAACAGCAAAAGATCAGTACATGTACGACGAAAACGGTGAAGCATATCTGGATTTCTACGCAGGTATTGCCGTAAACTCGGCCGGAAACTGCAATGATAAGGTTGTAGCAGCCGTTAAGGATCAGGTTTCCGATATCATGCATACCTTCAACTATCCTTATACCATTCCTCAGGCACTGCTGGCTGAGAAAATCTGTACCACCATCGGTATGGACAAGATTTTCTTCCAGAATTCCGGTACTGAGGCAAATGAAGCCATGATCAAGATGGCAAGAAAATACGGTGTTGAAAAATACGGTCCCAACAGATACAACATCGTAACCGCTTCCATGGGCTTCCACGGCAGAACCTTCGGTGCCATGTCCGCAACCGGTCAGCCCGACAACGGCTGCCAGATCGGTTTCGGTCCCATGACACAGGGCTTTACCTATGCAGAGTACAATAACCTGCAGGCATTTAAGGATGCATGTACGGAAGACACTATCGCCATCATGATCGAGCCTGTACAGGGTGAAGGCGGTGTACATCCCGCAACTCAGGAATTCATGCAGGGTCTTCGTGATTTCTGTGATGAAAAGGATATGCTGCTGCTGATCGATGAGGTACAGACCGGCTGGTGCAGAACCGGTAAAGTCATGTCCTTCATGAACTACGGAATCAAACCCGATATCGTATCCATGGCAAAAGCAATGGGCGGCGGTATGCCTATCGGTGCCATCTGCGCAACAGAAGAAGTATCCAAAGCATTTACACCCGGATCTCACGGCACCACCTTCGGCGGACATCCCGTAAGCTGTGCTGCAGCACTGGCAGAGATTAATGAACTTCTGGATCGCAATCTGGCAGACAATGCGAAGAAGATGGGCGGTTATTTCATGGATAAATTAAAAGATCTGCCTCATGTTAAGGAAGTCAGAGGCCAGGGTCTGCTGGTCGGCGTGGAATTTGACGACACCATCTCAGGCGTAGACGTAAAACATGAATGTCTGCATCGTCATCTGCTGATTACAGCAATCGGCGCCCATATGATCCGTATGATCCCGCCGCTTATCATCACAGAAGAAGACTGTGACAAGGCATATGAGATCATTAAGGCATCTGTAGAAGCACTGTCATAAGCACAGAAACACTGTCCAGTCAAATGTCAGAACAGCCAAATCGGGATCGGTTTTCAGGAACCGGTCCCGATTTGATTTTCTGATTTTTTAATAAGTAAAAACTATAGCAGGGTATTGAAAAAATATATGACGAAATCTACAAAAAAGAATTGACTTCGCACAAGAATATGGTTATAATGACCAAATTATGTCAGCTTATGATAAAAATAAGAAGGAGAAAAACGATGTCAAAAGAAAAAGCAAAAAAGAAGTCATTTAGTATTACCACAGCTATTTTCGCAGGTCTGGTACTGGGGATTCTGTTCGGTCTTTTCATGCCGGGCAGATATGAGGGTGTGCTGCCTCTGGTGGAACTGGTCAGCTCACTGTACATGAATGCACTGCGTATGATGATCTATCCGCTGGTATTCTGTTCACTGATCGTTGGTATTCAGGGAATCGGCAGCGTATCGACCACCGGTCGTATCGGTCTGCAGTCCATCCTGTATTTTTGCGGAACCACATTATTTGCCAGTCTGCTGGGTGTCTTTCTGCCGCGGGCTCTTGGCATGGGCAAAGGTGTATCCATCACCATGTCCGAGGTTGAAGTAGAAGCAACACAGTTTACAAGTCTGCTGGATACGGTGAAAAATCTGATTCCTTCCAATCCTTTTGCGAGCTTTTCCAATGGTGATATGCTGCAGGTACTGGTATTTGCCATTATCATCGGAATCACCTGTCTTTCTCTGGGAAAGAAAGCAGAGCCTTTTGTAAAGGTCTGCGAAGCGGTCAATGAAATATCCGTTAAAATCGTATCAGTCGTTATGTATGTTACACCCATCGGTGTATTCTGCTCCATCGCTTCCGTTGTTTACGCCAACGGTACCGACACGATCGTCGCACTGGGTACGGTACTGATTGCGCTGTATGTTACCTACATCCTGTATGTGCTGATCGTTTACGGCGGCATCGTCAAACTGATTGGAAAATGCAGCGTGAAAGAGTTCTTTGTTACCGTTATGCCCGCAGCACTGAATGCATTCGGAACCTGCTCCAGTTCTGCCACACTGCCCATTTCCAAGCGATGTGCCGACGAACTGGGCGTTCCCAATGAAATTTCTTCCATGGCGCTGCCGCTGGGAGCAACGGTCAATATGGATGCGGTATCAATTGTAATGTCCTTTATGATCGTATTCTTCGCCAATGCCTGCGGCGTGGAAGTAAGTCTGGGCATGATGATCATAGTCATGCTCTCCAACACCCTGCTTTCCATCGGAACACCCGGTGTACCCGGAGGCGCCATCGCGAGCTTCGCAGCCCTGGCATCCATCGCAGGACTGCCCACCGGCATCATGGGTGTATATATCAGCATCAACACACTGTGCGACATGGGCGCAACCTGCTGCAACGTACTGGGCGACCTGGCCTGCGCAGTAGCCATGAAAGAAACGGTGAAGCTGGAGAAGAAGTAAAAGATTACAGTTTGTTCTTTTGCTGGATATATAAAGTGCTGTGAGGCACCATGACCGACAGGTCCTGTCCGGAGACGCGCTCTCGCTCTGCGACAAACGCAGCGGTACGTAAGCTTTTTCGGCGCTTACGCTTGAAAAAGCAAGTACCGGCGTTTGTCGACGGTCTCCTTGACAGGACCTGTCGGTCATGGTGCCGCATAGTTTTTGACAATATATATCCGCAATAAAGAAGGCAACTGTATGTGGGAGCAGGACATATTTGATTTGTTGCTGATGATCCTGCTGCCTGTGATACCTGACCGCTTCTGATATATTTTACACGCTGCACGTCATGGGGAATCAACGACCGGCCCTGAATAATGCGTAGTGGCAGCCACAGATGTCCCTCCCCCCAATGTACAGTTCCGGTTCTGCACCTTCGGCAGGATGAGACAACCTGCGGCGGCCAAATTGCAGTGGTATCCTGCAAAGGGGACCGTTGACAAACGCCGGTGCTTAACAAGCGGGCCGTCTGAAAAGACGGTTCGCGAGTTTAGCATCCGCTGCGTTTGTCACAGAGCGAGAGCGCGTCCCCGTGGAGGATACCACTGCAATTTGGCCTCACCATCCCTCTCATCCTCACCACACAAGAACTGTACATCACCCGGACGTGTTTTTCTTCCTCAGCAGGCTGACCATCTGACGTACAACCTGAATATCTTCTTCGTTAAGTCCGGAGACGTCGATGCTTTCGCCTTTTTCCAGTCCCAGCAGGTAATCGGTACTTACGTGAAATACCTCCGACAGTTTCCTCAGGGAGACAGATGAGGGCTGGCGTTCCTGCAGTTCGTAATAGGAAATCATTGATTTTGTGGCACCGATCCGTTCTGCCAGCTGCTGCTGGGTCAGGCCGGCCTGTGTGCGCAACGATTTTAATCTGTCACCAAAGTCCACTATTTTATCACCTCAATCTACTCTCAGTTTACCTGAAATATGTACCAATATGGTGGAATAGAAAACTAAAATAGTGGATTTACTTGATAATCAGTGATATAATGGTACTATTATGTTATCTACTTATCCATCCATAGTATGGTTTTAATTATTTTGGCTGAAACCTTACCTGAATATACTGAAAAAAGTATCTATAAGAGGATAGTGTAACTGTTAACGTACAAAGTTTTCATGGAAAGACGACGAAAAAATAGTCAGGAGTGAACTATGTTAAGATTTGACAAGCTAAAGCAATACGAAAAAGAGGCAGCAGGCAGGACAGCAGCAGATATGCCCGGATTGAATGCGAAGAAGATAACGCGCATGGCAGTGAAGCGGATGCTTGCGTATGAAGATGAGGAATGGGATGCGGTTCTGGAGCCTGAATTGATGACACCGGAGATATTCAGAAAGTGTATGCTGACCAGTGCACGGATTGATGATTTTGAAACATTCATGAAGCTGGCACAGGCACATCCGGATTATTGTGAGGAATTGTTTGCGCAGATCGAGAAAGAACAGGGTTAATAGTGCAGAAGACAGCAGGCACGGCAGGGATGAAGACGGACAGGCTGTGCAGAGAGGAATAGGAAAAAACTGTAACAGGATATCGGAAAAAACCATACCGAAACAGTAGGAAAATTCATTGACTTTTTCAGTGGGATTCGCTATGCTTTTAATAGAAGCAGTTCAGCAAATACCCGGGTTTTTCAGCTGAATCGTTACTAAGATAAAGGTATGGTGCTCAACAATGAGTGCGCTCGTTTTCTTTCGGGAAGGCGGGCGCTTTTGCATACGAACCGGACTGGAGTGAGATAAGGATGAATGTAATTTTTATTTCGCCGCATTTTCCGCGGCATTTTTATAATTTCTGTGACCGGCTGAAGGCGCGGGGCGTGGTCGTTCTGGGAATCGGAGACGCGCCCTGGGAGGGTATCGGAACTGCCTGTCAGAACAGCCTCAGTGATTACCGGTATGTGCAGAGTCTGGTGGATTACGATGCGGTTTACCGTGTCGTGGCGGAGTATATTTTCCGATATGGACGCATTGATTTTGTGGACAGTGAAAATGAATACTGGCTGGAACTGGAGGCACGGATCCGCAGCGATTTTAACATCAGAACCGGCCCGGGGCTGGGATCGATGGCTGATATGAACCGGAAATCCCGGATGAAAGCGGCTTATGAGCGGGCGGGAATTCCGACGGCACGCTGGGTGCTGCCCGGGACACTGGAAGAGGCGGAAAATTTTGCGGAAAAGGTGGGATATCCGGTTATTGTCAAGCCGGATAAAGGAGTTGGAGCCGCCAGCACTTACAAGATTCATAATGGGGCGGAACTGGAAGTGTTCTGGGAGAAAAAGCCGTCTCATATTCCCTTTATTGAGGAAGAACTGGTGCCGGGCCATGTGGAATCCTTTGACGGCGTTACGGACAGCCGGAAGCAGGTGCTGTTCTGTGCCAGTCAGGCGCTGCCGGGCAGTCTGATGGATGCGGTAAATCTGGATGAAGATGTGGTCAGCTACTGCCAGGCGCCGGGCAGGGATCTGCGGGAGGCCGGCGAACGGCTTCTGCAGGAATTTGACACACGGAACCGGTTTTTCCATTTTGAATTTTTCCGTCTTGACGAAGACCGGGAAGGTCTTGGACGGCGGGGAGATCTGGTGGGGCTGGAGGTGAATATGCGTGCCCCCGGCGGACGGATCCCGGATAAAATGAACTATGCCTATGATACGGATGTTTATACCATCTGGGCAGACAGCCTGATTCATGACCGGTGTTTTATCAACAGTGAATTCCGCCATTATATTACTCATGTGGGCCGCAAGCATTCCATTTCCTACCTTCATACGCAGGAGGAAATCCGCCTGCATCTGGGAGCGGCTGTCATTGAGGACTTTGAAGTGGATTCTGCTCTTGCCGCAGAGATGGGCAATCATGCCTGGCTGCTGCGGGCGGACACGCTGGAAGAGCGAAACGCCCAGGTGGAATTTATCTTGCAGAGGAAGAAAACTGACGATAAAACCGGTAAAAAATGAATCTCCGGATGATTAGGAGAAAACGGTGAAAAGAAAGGAAACAAACCAATGAAAAGAGAATATATTGCGCATTACAGCCAGTGTCTGGAGCGGGAACTGCATCTGCTGGTATATGGTCATGACGGTGTACCGCTGCTGGCATTTCCCTGTCAGGATGGCATGTGCGACAACTGGGAAAGTTTTGATATGCCGGGAACGCTGGCAGATTATATAGAGTCAGGGAGGATTCAGCTGTTCTGCGTCGATACGGTAGACCGGGAAAGCTGGTCCGATACCGGCGGCGACAAGGGACACAGGGCCTGGGTGCAGGAGCAGTATTACCACTATATTGTGGATGAAGTGGTTCCGCTGATTCATCGGATCAATCACACCGGTTTGCTGCCGCTGACAACCGGCTTCAGTCTGGGCGCAACCCATGCTGCCATCGTATTTTTCCGCAGACCGGATCTGTTTGCCGGAGTGGCGGGGCTGTCCGGCTGCTATGATGCGCCTCATTTCTGGGATAATTGGTGCAATAGTACGCTTTATGATAACTCCCCGGTCCATTTTCTGGCCAATATGCCGGAGAATCATCCCTATATAGAACTGTACAATCAGCGGAAAATCGTATTCTGTGTGGGACAGGGACGCTGGGAAAATGAAGGACGCCGCACCACGGGCCTTCTGGCGGAGATTTTTACGAAAAAAGGTATCCGCGGCTGGGTCGATTTCTGGGGATATGATGTGGATCATGACTGGCCGTGGTGGAAAAAACAGATACGCTATTTCCTGCCTTATCTGCTGGATGACAGGCAGGCGTGAAACAGCACCCGGAAGGAGGGATTGCCATGCTGCATATACAGGACCCGACGGTAAAAGCTTTACTGCTGAAGGGAAGCTTCGGGCTGGAAAAGGAAAGTCTCCGCGTGACGCCGGAAGGATATTTGGCCCACACACCGCACCCTTTTCCTGATAATAACAATATAGTGCGCGATTTCGGGGAGAATCAGACGGAAATCAATACACCTGTATTTTCAGATGCCCATGCTGCGGTGGAGGCTCTGATGGACTGGTCCTGTCAGATCCAGAAAAAACTGTGTGATCTGCCCGAAAGGGAAATCCTGTGGCCGTTTTCCAATCCGCCGTTTATCCGCAATGAATGGGACATACCGGTGGCACGTTTTTTCGGGAAAGATGCGTCAAAAACTGCCTACCGTGAATATCTTTCAGACCGATACGGCAGGTATAAAATGACGCTGTCAGGCATTCATGTGAATTATTCCTTTGATGAGGCGCTGCTGCGGGCTGATTTTGCTGCCGGAAGGAGGGACTGCCCGGATTTCGAAGAAGAAAATTCCGGGAAAGCAGATTTTGAAAAATCTGATTCCGTGAAAAGTGAATTGGGAGATATGGATTCCGGAGAAAATGATTTCAGAGAATATAAAGATCAGTTTTATGTGGAACTGGCGGAGAAAACGGCTGCTTATGGCTGGATTCTCACAGCCGTGACAGCCGCCAGCCCGCTGATGGATTCTTCCTTTGTGGAAAAGGGGCGTTTCGGTGCGGATGAATTCAGCGGAATGGCTTCCGTGCGGTGCAGTGAACTGGGGTATTGGAATACGTTTGCACCCATATTCGATTACAGCGATCTGCAGGCTTATGCCGACAGTATACAGGAGTATGTGGATGAAGGGCTTCTGGCGTATCCGTCAGAGCTTTACTATCCGGTGCGGCTGAAGCCGGCAGGGAAAAACAGCCTGGAATCGCTGAAGACCAATGGCGTCAACCATATCGAACTGCGGATGTTTGATCTCAATCCGCTGACCGAAGCGGGCGTGGATGAGCGGGATATTGTATTTGCTCAGCTGCTTCTGGTCTGGCTGGCATCATTACCCCGCAGGCCCTTTTCGAAAAAAGATCAGGTTCAGGCAGTACAGAACTTTAAAAATGCTGCTCACTATGACCTGAAAACAGTTAAAATCGTGGCTCCGGACGGTGAGGTATGCTCCGTGGCCCATGCGGCCTCCGGGATTATTGATGAGATGAAACAGTTTTATGAAGGATATTCTGATGAAATCCTGCAGGTTCTTGATTTTGAAGAGGCAAAATTTGTGGATGCCGACAACCGCTATGCATGGATCATAAGACGCAGATTTGGCGGCAGTTTTGTGGAAAAGGGACTGCAGCTGGCGGAAGCGCTTCAGAAAACCATGACATCGGGAAAAGGGCCGCAGAAGAAACACTGAATATCGGAGGACGATTGGGAAAAAACATAAAAAAAACGGAAAAATATGCCCTGCATCTTTGACGATGCGGGGTATTTGTGTATAATGGTGTAGGACAGTACTGTCTGCTTTTGCAGGATTGGGACAGATATTGTCAGGAGTACGCTATGAAACATTTTAAGAAAGCGAGGTAGTCTATGGAGAAAAAAATTATTCAGGTCGAGGAAAAGGTCCCGGTTGGGCTGCTGATACCGCTGAGTATCCAGCATATGTTCGCCATGTTCGGCGCAACGGTTCTGGTACCGTTTATTTTCGGCATCAACCCGGCTATCGTTCTGTTCATGAACGGTGTGGGAACCCTGCTGTTTATTTTCATCACCAAGGGGAAAGCCCCTGCCTATCTGGGTTCCAGTTTTGCATTCCTGGCACCGGCGGGCATCGTCATTACCAAATACGGTTTTGAGTATGCCCAGGGCGGATTCGTTGTGGTAGGTCTCTGCGGCTGTGTGCTGGCGCTGATCATCTACAAGTTCGGAACAGACTGGATCGATGTGGTACTTCCACCGGCGGCCATGGGACCGGTTGTGGCCCTGATCGGTCTGGAACTTGCCGGTTCCGCAGCATCCACTGCAGGCCTGACCGGCGTGGACACGGTGGATAGGAATAATGTAATTGTCTTTCTGGTAACATTGGGTGTAGCCATTTTCGGACAGGTTCTGTTCAGAGGATTCCTGTCGGTTATTCCCATTCTGATCGCTATTATCGCAGGGTACGTTGCAGCAGCCTGCTGCGGTATGCTGGATTTTGCTGAAGTGGCGCAGGCATCCTGGTTTGCCGTTCCCGGTTTCCAGATGGCAAGATTTAATCCGCAGGCGATTCTCACAATCCTTCCCGTGCTTCTGGTTATTACCTCCGAGCATATCGGACACCAGATCGTAACCGGTAAGATCGTAGGAAGAGACCTGCTGAAAGATCCCGGCCTGCACCGCTCCATTTTCGCGGATAACTTTTCCACAGCTATTTCCGGCATGATCGGTTCCGTTCCCACCACTACATACGGGGAAAATATCGGTGTTATGGCCATCACCGGTGTATACAGTGTGCGGGTAATCGGAGGTGCGGCAGTCCTTTCCATCCTGATTTCTTTCTGCGGAAAGCTCTCCACCCTGATCAGCACCATTCCCGGCCCGGTTATCGGCGGTATTTCTATCCTGCTGTACGGCATGATCGGTACCTCCGGCCTGCGGATCCTGGTTGACAATCAGGTGGATTACGGCAAATCAAGAAATCTGACGCTGACATCGGTTATTTTCGTAATCGGTCTCTCCGGCATTGCGGTCAATATCGGCGATGTACAGCTGACCGGTATGGTTCTCGCCTGCGTTGTAGGCATGATCCTGAGCCTGGTATTCTATCTTCTGGATAAATGTCATCTGACCAACGACTGATGCGGGCAGATATACACCTGGATATACGGTAAGATATACAGTTAGATACAGATATACGGTTAAAACGGTTCAGAGGGCGCTGCGCACCGGGAAGAAGGTGCGGGGCGCCCTGCTTGCGTCTTGTGTTGAACAATTTGATCGGTTATATTTATATTGAATATTTTATGCCATATGTTTTATGCCTCTTTCTGCGCAGATATTGCGCGGATGAAAACAATTGTTGGCGTAATTTTACAGGATGTGGTAAGATGGTAGTGCTTGAAAACGGACAGCAGAAAGACAGAACGCTTTTGGGGAAAATTTAATGCGTTTTTGAAGGGCGATGCGGAAATCGTCCCTAAAATTGTCCGGAGATGATGAGAAGGGATCATATGAGATGGAGGAGTTAAGATGATATTGTATTTTTCAGGGACGGGGAACAGTGCTTATGTTGCGAAGAAAATTGCGATGCTGACGGGGGATGAGATGATCAGCATCAATGACCGGATGAAAAAAAGTGATTATACGAAGATTTATTCGGAGAAGCCGCTGGTATTTGTGACACCTACATATGCGTGGAGGATACCTGAAAAGGTTAAGTTATGGATTGATAAAACCGGATTTACAGGCAGCAGAAGCGCTTATTTTATTATGACCTGCGGTGAAGATAACGGAAATGCGGCGAAATATGCGAGAAAATTCTGCTTTAAAAAGCATTTTATGTACATGGGCTGCGGGGAAATCGTGATGCCGGAGAATTATATTGCCATGTTTTACGCACCGTCGGATTCGGAAGCCGGGGATATCATCCGTCAGGCGGAAGGGCGGATACGCGGATATGCCGGAATCATCAAAAAAGGCGCTGTGCTTCCGAAGAAAGCAATCCACATTTCCGACAGAGTCAAAAGCGGGCCGGTCAATGCGGTATTTTATCCATTCTGTGTCAGTGATAAAAAGTTTTATGCTTCATCAGGCTGTATCAGCTGCGGGAAATGTGAAAAAGTCTGTCCCCTTGGCAATATCCGGTTGATAAATGGAAAACCTCAGTGGGGCGGGGACTGTACGCATTGCATGGCCTGTATCTGCAGCTGCCCGAAAGAAGCCATTGAATACGGCAAAAAGACCCTGGGGAAACGCAGATATCTGTGTCAGGAGAGGAAATAAGCTATGAAAGTGATTGGCATTGATATCGGCACGACTACGATCAGTATGGTGGTCTATGAACCGTCGAAAAACGAGGTTCTGACCAGCCTGACCAGAGAACATAAAAGTTTTCTGAAGGGAGCACATTCATGGGAACGGCTTCAGGATGTTTCTGTCATTGAAAGGACGGCCGGAAAAATGCTGACCGGACTGCTGGCAGAATATGAAACCGGAGAAGAGGGTACAGAAAAAGCCGGTACCTGCGAGATTGCGGCTATCGGTCTGAGCGGGCAGATGCACGGAATTCTGTATGTGGATGCGGACGGTAATGCGGTCAGTCCCCTGTATACGTGGCAGGATCAGAGCGGGGAGGCGGTATCTGCGGGAGAAGCAGCGGGTGCAGAAAAAGTGCCGGATGGGGCCGCGCGGAAAGTTACGGACTGGATTCGGGAACAATGTGGACGGGAAGAATGCACCGGCTTTGGTCTTGTTACTCATCTGGCGCTGATGCAGCAGAAAAGAGTTCCTTCAAACGCTGCCTCTTTCTGTACAATTGCTGATTATTTCGGAATGCGTCTGACCGGGCGGAAAACGCCGCTGCTTCACACGAGCATGGCGGCCGGCACCGGTTTTTTCGATGTGGAAAAGGGCTGCTTCCTGGAAAATGAACTGTATCGGCTGGGCGTTGATTGTTCCCTGCTCCCACAGGTGACCGACCGGATCACAAAAATCGGAACTTACTGTAAAATACCGGTTTTCACGGCCATCGGTGATAATCAGGCAAGTTTTCTGGGAAGTATCGGCAGCTGCAGGGAAAACAGTTATCAGGAAGTTGTCTGTCAGGAAGGAGACTGTTCCGGACAGGATACACTGCTGATCAATATGGGAACCGGCGGGCAGATTTCCATGGTGTCTGACCGGTATTATCGGATTCCCGGAATCGACACCAGGCCATTTCTGCACGGAAAATACCTGCTGGCAGGCGCATCTCTGTGCGGCGGAAAAGCCTATGCCATGCTGGAACATTTTTTCAGAACCTATGCAGCAGCCGCCGGGGCAGAAGAAAAACCACAGTATGAGGTCATGCAGCAGCTGGCGGAACAGGCAATGAAAATGAAAGCAGAGAAAGATAAGAAAACAGAGAAAGATAAGAAAGCGCTGAAGACAGGGAACAGGGGACAGTCAGGCGGGGCATGCGGCGGGAACCGGAACCTGGTTCCCACGGTAAAAACCACATTTCTCGGAACAAGACAGAATCCTGAGGAAAGAGGAAGCATCACAGGCCTCGGCGAGGAAAATTTCACCCCCGGCGGTCTGATTCTGGGAGTACTTTACGGAATGGCAGATGAACTGGCGGAAATGTACGAAACGACTGTTTGCTTTACCGGCAGACAGGCTTCACGGATTATTGCATCAGGAAACGGGGTTCGGCTGAATCCTGTGCTGCAGCAGGTACTGGAACAGCGTTTTGGACAGAAAATCCGCTTATCAGAATGCAGGGAAGAAGCAGCATGCGGAGCGGCAATCAGTGTGTGGGAGACGGTTCAGAATTCGGGCGGGGAAAAGCTTTGTAAATAAAAGATTTCTGAAGGGGTGGGGTGAGAATGAAGTGAAGCCTGCATTTGATAATGATTTATTAATGATGTGACCAGACAGGAAGACTCCTCCGTATGGACGAAACATACGGAGGAGTTATTGTTTTGCAAAATACTATTGACAATACTGTACTAACTGTATATACTGTACATATACAGATGAACAGTATATACAGTGAAGCTTAAGCGAATGAAACAATGAGGTGAAAAAGTGAATATTTTCATTGATAACAAAAGCGGTGCGCCGATTTATGATCAGATTTATACGCAGATCAAGAATCAGATCATCAACGGGACGCTGCAGGCGGATGAAGCGCTTCCGTCAATCCGCAATCTGGCCAAGGATCTGCGGATCAGTGTGGTTACCACGAAGAGAGCCTATGATGAACTGGAGAAGGAAGGTTACATTTACACGATCGCGGCCAAGGGATGCTTTGTGGCTCCCAAGAATGTGGAATGGCTGCGGGAGGAGAATCTGAAAAAAATCGAGGAACACCTGATGGAGATTGCGAAACTTGCTGTTTCATGCAATCTCAGCAGGCAGGATATTATCGATATGTTTCACATTATCAATGAGGAGGAGCAGTAATGAATATAACGGGGGAGAATAAAACAGGCACAACAGGCGTAAGTGTTAATGCGATTGAAATCAGGGATCTCAGTAAATCCTATCCGGGTTTTTCACTGGATCATCTGGATCTGACACTGCCCTGCGGCTGCATTATGGGGCTGATCGGGGAGAATGGTGCGGGCAAGAGTACGACGATCAAACTGATTCTTGATATGATCCAAAGGGACAGCGGTACGATTACGATTATGGGTAAGGATAATCAGGAGAGGCTGAATGCGACGAAGGAGGATATCGGCGTTGTGCTGGATGAAGTGGGATTTCCGGAGTGTCTCAATGCCGGTCAGGTTAACCGTATTATGAAACATACGTACAAAAACTGGAAGGAAGATGTTTTCTTCGATTATCTGAAGAAGCTTTCCGTGCCGGAGAAGAAGCCGTTTCAGGATTTTTCCCGGGGTATGAAGATGAAGCTGGGCATTGCGGTGGCGCTTTCCCACGACGCGAAGCTGCTGATTCTGGATGAAGCCACCAGCGGCCTCGATCCGGTGGTCCGCGATGAAGTGGTGGAGATGTTCAGCGAATTTACCAGAGATGAGAGCCATTCGATCCTGATGTCTTCTCACATTGTGAGCGATCTGGAGAAAATCTGTGATTACATTGCATTTCTTCATAAAGGAAATCTGCTGCTGTGTGAGGAAAAGGATATTCTTCTGGAGGAATATGGTCTGATTCACTGCACCCGTGAGGTGATTGATGCAATGGAGCCCTCCGCTGTCAGAGGGAAAAAGGAATCTCCCTATGGTGTGGAAGCGCTGGTGCTGCGTGAGGCAGTGCCGGAAGGAATCAGCATCAGCCCGGTTACGATTGAAGAATTATTTGTATTTATGGTAAAGGAGGCGTAACGGATATGAAAGGACTTTTTCTGAAAGATTGTTATATGATAAAAAAATACTGCCGCGCGGTTCTTTTTCTGATGATTGTGTTTCTGGCTGTTTCTGCTGTGGGAGAGGATAATCTGTTTTTTACGATTTATCCCATGATGGTGGCGAGCATCATTCCGACTACGCTGCTGTCCTACGATGAAAAAAGCGGCTGGAATGTTTACAGCGGTACGCTTCCCTGTTCCCGCGCACAGCTGGTTTCGGTAAAATATCTGATGGCAGCCGTGCTGATTGCCGGCTTATGGATCATTTCAACAGTGATTCAGTGTATCCGTGCGGCAGCAGGTGTGGGAGTCGCATGGGAAGAGCTGGCATGGATTTTGTCGATTCTGTTGATGCTGGGTCTGTTTTCTTCCGGTATCATTATGCCGATCATGTTTAAATACGGTGTGGAAAAAGGGAGAATTGCCTATTATATTACAATTGCCATCGTATGCGGAGGGGGTGTTGCATTTCCGCAGATTGTAGAAAATATTCATTTTTCCGTTGCGGTACAGGGATATCTGATTCCCGTGCTGTTTGCCGCAGCAGGACTTGCTCTGTTTGGCATATCCTGGATTGTTTCCATAAAAATATATGAAAAACGGGAAATCTGAGAGTATTAATTTTTCTGCGGCACTGGTTGAGGCACTGAAGGATAAACTGAAACTGAGATGATGCCTGAGAAGTGCACGGAGAAGCTGATTGCCCTGCCGCCTGATGCGGCAGGGCAGATGATTATTCTGAGTAACGGTCTGCAAAACAGGCACGCTTCAGTCCCATCAGTTCTGCACATCCGGAAAGGGTTGTGCCGAAAAACACCACTTCGGTATCCAGATCAAGATAATTTACAATAGTGCCGTTGCACACCGTGCTGCCGGTACAGAGAATCAGATCGGCCCATTCGGAAGCGTCGTTTCGGGCTTTTTCGCCGTCTTCCACTGTGATTCCGTAACGTGCTGCACCGATATTGCCGGGATTTAAATCAAGAACCCGGACCTGATATTCGCTGCCGGAAAGCATTTCCAGCAGAGCAGGCTGATATCCGACAAGCGTGATCCGGCTGATATCAGGATAATTTGCGCGCAGCCAGCCGTACATATCCCTGGCACAGGATTCCGGCCCGTCGGTGCGGCAGTGTACTGTTCCGGTGCATTTCCCAAGATAAGACATGACAGCGTTGAGGGTGGCAATGTACAGTCCACGCGCATAAGGATCCCGGGAAAGATCGGCATTCACAATCTCTGCCAGACTTCCCCGGAATTCCAGGGGAGCTTCTGTAAAGGCCTGACCGCGGCATCCGCGGAATTCAGCCTGAATCATAATATCTTTTCCTGTCAGGATGGGAAAATCACGGCGTTTTGTTTTCCCGATTGCTTCCTCGGGAGAAAGCGCCCGGCAGGTGATTTCTACAGTTTCATTTCCAATTTCGTAATCAGTCAGCAGCTGTTTAAAACGCTGCTTCAGTGTATCATAAAATATATCAGCAGTCATTATGTACTCCTCCTTTTTCCAGAGAGATGCAGTATGCCGGCAGCGGCTGAGAAACGGCTTGGGGCATGTGTTCTCCCGATCTATATGAAAGGCTCCGTGATGAACCTTTCGAACTGAAAAACAGGCTGTCGGATTTCTTCGCGTTTCACGCTCCTGGAATTCCTTTTGACCTTATATCATATTCTACAATTAAAACAAACAATACATCATGAAAATGAATACAATATAACTAAAATGAAATAAAATATGGCTAAACTGAATATAACATAATTACCAAAAAAAGTCAAATAATTAATAAAATTATTGAATATTTGTACCGGGTCGGTTTGAACAGTCGGGCAGATCTGCAGAACTGTAAATATTTCTGAAGGGGATAGATAAACGCCGGCTTATGTGTTAAAATTGTTGCAGAGTATGCTTCGGTTAAAGACACAGTGGCGAAGGAGGCATGTGGAATGCGGACAGTTGGCATTGGTCATCAGGATTTCGGGAAAATCATTACAGACAATATTTTTTATGTGGATAAGACGGATTTTATAAAAGAGTGGTGGGAGAATCAGGACTGTGTGACCCTGATCACCCGTCCGCGTCGGTTTGGAAAGACCCTGACCATGAGTATGGTGGAACAGTTCTTTTCCATTAAATATGCGGACGGCGGCGGGATTTTCCAGGGATTGTCCATCTGGCAGCATGAACAGCTGCGCAGACTGCAGGGGACGTATCCTGTGATCAGTTTATCATTTGCCAATGTGAAAGAGCAGAATTACAGAGAAACCCGCAGAAAGATCGGTCAGATTCTGGTTAATATATATGATCAGTATGCTTTTCTGCTGGAGGCGGATTGTCTGACGGAAAAGGAGAAAGCTTTTTTCCGTTCGGTTTCCATGGATATGGGTGAGACGGAAGCAACGATGGCTCTCAATCAGCTTTCGCTGTATCTTATGAAATACTACGGGAAAAAGGTGATTATTCTGCTGGATGAGTATGATACGCCCATGCAGGAAGCGTATCTGCAGGGATACTGGGAAGAGGCGGCATTTTTTATGCGAAGTCTGCTGAATGCCTCTTTTAAGACCAATCCCTGCATGGAACGGGCGATTCTGACAGGAATTACGAGAATCAGCAGGGAATCCATATTTTCCGATCTGAATAATCTGGAGATTGTAACGACGACCTCGGACAAATATGCTTCTTCCTTCGGATTCACGGAAGAGGAGGTTTTTGATGCTCTGGAGGAGTATGGATTGTACGATACGAGGGAATCGGTGAAGTTCTGGTATAATGGTTTCACGTTTGGGAAGATCAGCAATATTTACAATCCATGGTCTATTCTGAATTATCTGGAGAAACGCAGGCTGGGCGCTTACTGGGCTAACACCAGCAGCAACAGTCTTGCGGGAAGGCTTCTGCAGACGGGAAGCGGCAGACTGAAGGCAGATTTTGAAAGTCTGCTGCAGGGGCAGATTCTGGAGACGGAGATCAACGAACAGATCGTATTTGACCAGCTGGGGCAGGATGAGACGGCAGTATGGAGTCTTCTGCTGGCAGCAGGATATCTGAAAATAAAAGATTATCATGCCGGTATGACGGAATACGGAGAATGGAAGGAAGTCTACCGGCTGGAACTGACCGATTTTGAAGTAAAAGTCATGTTTCGCAGTATGATCCGGGGATGGTTCAGACCGGCAGCTGCCGAATATAATGATTTTATACAGGCTATGCTGCGGGATGATCTGGACGGGATGAATGCTTATATGAATTCTGTTGCGCTTGCCGTATTCAGCAGTTTTGATATCGGGAATCATCCCTCGGAAAGGGCACAGCCGGAACGTTTTTATCATGGATTTGTCCTGGGACTGATGATAGAACTGAGTGGACGATACCGGATTACATCCAATCGGGAAAGCGGTTACGGAAGATATGATGTGATGCTGGAACCGCAGAAGATGGAAGATGATGCGATCGTTCTGGAATTTAAGGTGTTTGATTCCAGAAGGGAAAAATCACTGGAAGAGACGGTACAGCGCGCGCTGAAACAGATTGATTCCGGGGAATATGCGGCTTCGCTGGAGGCTGCCGGAATCGCAGCAGACAGAATCCGTTCATATGGCTTTGCATTTCGGGGAAAACAGGTATTGATTGGAGGCGGCAGGCATGCAGATTACAGAGCTTCAGATACGGAATTTTAAGTCCATCGGCAGTATGAAGATTTCCGGTGTGGAAAATGCTCTGATTCTGGTGGGAAAGAATAATACCGGAAAGACGGCGGTGCTGGATGCGATCCGGGCTGTCAGCGGTGTTTATGAGATACAGGATGAGGATTTTCAGGAGGATTATGCCAATATTGAGATTGACGTTACACTGTCAATTACACAGGAGGATCTTCGGGGATTTTACAGTAGCGGTGTGATCAGCTCATACCGGAGGTATGATGCCTGGCACTGGGATTTCTGTAAAAAACTGCCTTCTTATAAGGAAGAAACAGGTAAGGGAGAGGCTGATAAGGAAGAGTCTGGCAAGGGAGAGTCTGATAAAGGAGAGGCAGGAGAAAGGAAGACTGACGGTGACAGGAAGTCCGTTGATGAACGTTCTGTCGGCGAGAGTGTGGACGGCGGTACGCTGACGTTTACTTTTACGGCCAACCGTGACGGGAAAGTCCGTTATAATGACGGTGTCATGAAGAATAATACCTGGATTCCAAAACTGTTTCCGGTGATTTACTACATGGATTCCCAGAGGAATCTGAAGCAGTTTCAGGAGGATGTACTTCTGCTGCAGGAGGATGATCTGCTGAAACGCATGCGTTCCGGCTGCTGCCTGTTCAATCAGGCGAAGCTCTGTGACCATTGTTTTTCCTGTATCGGTCTCATCAATCAGAAAAAGCCGGAGGAACTGAACGCATTTGAGACGGCGAAGCTTCTGGATTACAAGCTCTATCAGCTGAATCTGGATGAATTTTCCAGAAAGGTCAATGAGAATTACCGGCGAAACGGCGGGCAGGATCGGATCGTGTATTCCATGAATCGGGATATTGAGCGGATGCTGTCGGTGACGGCGGAAATCTACAGTGACGGAAAGAAGAATCCGCGGCCGGTGGAGCAGCTGGGCAAGGGCATGCGCAGCATTTACATGTTGTCACTGCTGGAGACGTATGCGGAAGGCGAGGGGCAGAATCCGGGCATTATCATAGTGGAGGAGCCGGAGCTTTTTCTCCATCCGAAGCTTCAGAAAATTTCAGGTGAGATCCTGTACCGGCTTTCCCGGAAGAATCAGGTGATTTTCTCCACCCACTCCCCCAATCTGCTGTCCAATTTCAACAGCAGGCAGATCAGGCAGGTGGTGCTTGACGACAACGGCTATTCCACTGTGCGCAGGCGTACGAATATCAGCGTCATTCTGGACGATCTGGGGTACAGCGCCAATGATCTGATGAATGTGGATTTCGTTTTTATCGTGGAAGGAAAGCAGGATAAAAGCCGCCTTCCCCTGCTGCTGCAGAAATATTATTCCGAGATGTACGATGAGAACGGGAATCTTTCCCGGGTTGCCATTATCACCACCAACAGCTGCACCAACATCAAGACCTATGCCAATCTGAAATACATGAATCAGGTTTATCTGAAGGATAATTTTCTGATGATTCGGGACGGGGACGGCAAAGACAGCGGGATGCTGAAGCGTCAGCTGTGCCGGTATTACGAAGAACGCAGTCAGCAGGATGTGGATCATCTGCCGCGGGTTACTGAGAAAAATGTATTAATTCTGAAATACTACTCATTTGAGAATTATTTCCTGAACCCTGAAATCATGGCGCAGCTTCATATCATCCGCTCGCCGGAGGAATTTTATGAGATTTTTCTGGAAAAATGGAAAGAATATCTTCACAAAATCAAAAGCGGGCAGCGGCTGCGGGCAGTTCTGGGCAGAGATCTGGAAACCGTGGAGGATGTGAAGCAGCATATGGAAGAAATCAAAATCCATATGCGTGGGCATAATCTTTACGATATTTTCTATGGAAGATATAAAAATCAGGAAACGAAGCTTCTGCGCCGGTACATCGATCTGGCACCCAGGGAAGATTTTAAAGATATTCTGGAAGCCATCGACCGGTTTATCTATTTTGAAAACCGGAGACAGTAAGTCCGGGAAGGAAAATGGTCTGCAGAACAGCTGCAGACAAAGACAAAACGTTTAGCAGGATATAAAACAGAACATGAAGGGAGACAGATAGAGATGATAAATTCCTGTCAGTATACAGAGCTGGAGATTTTTGCAGTTTCCGGGGGATACCCCGGAAGCGGGGAAAGCGGAAGCGTCATTGTGAAACGCAGGGAAGCTGTGAATGATGGCAAAACAGGGGGCAATGCGATAGATGACAAAGTCGGAGGCAATGCGGAAGAAAGCAATGCAAATGGTACCGTGATGGAACAGCAGGCGGGAACTTCCTATTACAGAAGACTGTGTTTTCCGCTGAAAAAAGATACGGAATATGAAATTACTGCTGTGAATGCGCACGTATCGCTGGCATATCTCTCCGGCAATGACAACATCATGGAGGAGGGCATCTGTTATCTGTCCGGTGAACCGGATTTTGAGCCGGTCTGCGGGGAGAAGCTGCGGGAGCATTATGACACGGTATATCGGGAACAGTATCATTTTGTTCCCTTTGTCAACTGGATGAATGACCCCAACGGACTGTGCTGGTACCAGGGGAGATATCATATGTTCTATCAGCATAATCCCCACGCCCAGAAGTGGGACAATATGTACTGGGGACATGTGGTAAGCAGAGATCTGATCCACTGGACCCACCTGCCGATTGCGTTTGAGCCGCAGAAACTGATTCTGGAGCACGCCGACCGGTACATAGGCGGGGCATTTTCGGGGAGCGCAGTGGTTCTGGAAGGTGAAGTTCCGGAAAGTGAAGTTCCGGAAAGTGAAGTTTTGGTGGATGAAGTTCTGAAGGATGAAATTCCGGTGGATGAGGTTCTGATGTACCTGACCCGTCATCTGGCAGACCTGGCCGCTGAGGATCACGTGATTGAAACCCAGTGTATGACGCGAAGCCGCGACCTGCTTCATTTTGAACCGGAGAAAACGGTCATCGACAAAACCCTTGACAATCAGAAGCCTGAAGGAGTGGGTGATGATTTCAGAGATCCCAAGCTTCTGAAGATTGGTGATGTCTGGTATATGGTGCTGGGAAGCGCACTTCACGGAAAAGCAGCTATTCTGCTGTACCGGTCAGAGGATATGGAACACTGGACCTATTATGCACCGCTTCTGATTGAGGAAACGGAAGGCGTCCGCTGCTTTGAATGCCCTGATTTCTATGAATTGGACGGCAAATACGTGGCGGTGGGTGCGTGGATGTGCCATACCGATGAATACGGGCGGAAACAGATGTGCCGCTGTTATGTGGGTGACTGGAAAGATGGCGGTTTTGAAATTCAGAATGCCGGCTGGTATGACTTCGGCAGCAACTGTTACGCCATGCAGAGTTTCGAGCATGATGACCGGCGCATCTGCATCGGCTGGATTTCCGATTTTTATGATGAGCATGTAAAAATGGAAAATGGTTCCTACGGAAGTATGACCATTCCCAGAGAACTGCATATCAGGGACAATAAGCTGTGCATGAATCCCGTACCGGAAATCTACAGCCTGCAGGATGAACTGATCTGTCAGGAAAGCGGGAAAGAAGTATCCCTTTCAGGAATCAACGGCAACAGCTATCTGGCAAAGCTTGCGATAACCGGCGATTCCGATTTCTGTATCACACTGGGAAGAAACGGAGAAAGCTCCATTGAACTGGTAAGGGAAAACGGTGTCACTGCCATCCGTACCGTGGTAAGCGGTGATGGAGCAGAAGCAAAGGCAGAGGCAGGAAGCAACAATGACACCGGCGGCAGGGGAAAAACAACCAGAACCTTCCCTGCTGCGGCGAAAGAGGTTCGCTATGTGGAGATTTTCGTGGACAGAAGAACGGTTGAAGTTTACCTGAATCACGGAGAAGAAGCAGGAACAAGAGTGTATTACGGCTCCGGAAAAGAAGGGCTGTTTGAATTGCAGGCAGAACGACCGGAGGAATTTGAACGGATCGAAGTGTGGGGGATGAGAGGAATCTGGTAGGCAGTCCGGAGTTCGGGGGGATGGTAACAGCGGTTAGACAGAATGAATGACAGGTCCTGTCATTCATTCTGCCGCCGAAGGCGTTTTCAATTCCCGGGATGAAGTGCCGGGCTGTACATGGGAATCACACAAATGGGCGTTCGGTTTGACATTGTAGTCATATATTGTTTCTCTTTATTTTTTGGTTCGGCTGTTGTTACAGCCGAATTATTTTTTTGTACAAGTACTGGATGTCCGGGGGTAAGGGTATTTTTCATCAGTAAGTCCGGCGAGATAATCCATACTTGTGTCTAATGCAATGGCAATTCTTTTACATTGTTCAAAAGTATAGTATCGTTTTCCATTTTCAATTTTTGAATAATCACTTTGGTCAATTCCAGTTAAACATTGCATTTTAATTTGAGTATATCCTTTTTCAATTCTTAATTCTTTTAATCTCGACATCATAAAATACCTCTTATTTTAAGTATGGCATATAGACCTTTTTTTAATAGGGTGAATTTGACCTATTGACAATAGGGTGAAATTGACCTAAAATTCTGTTTAGAAATGTAGAAAGGTGATCTGTGAAAAATGTCTGGAGGTAGTATGAAAAAGAAGTTGTTATATAAAATGATTATTACAATATGCATATTTTTTTCATTTTTTCTTGTAGTAATAAAAGGTAATGCAGAAGGAAACACACAGGATGATACATGGGTAAACGATAGTGTACTGCTGGTACAGGACGGAAAAATGGTTTGCCAGTATTTTCAGTCCGGACAGGGAACAGCTGCGCTCTCAACTGATGACTGGGAGACAGTTCTGATTCAAAGAATCAGAACGGCATTTATTAATTGCGAAACGATAATATCTCTGTCTGACCTGCAGCTTGACAAAGATAATGATTATGAGAAAATGCGGGAAATTTACAGAACGGCCATAACAGGTGATTTCTTTTATGTCACAGGAAGTTACAGCTGGTCTTACAGTTCATCGACTAATTACATAAACAGCATTAAAGTGAAGTATCAGAATTCATATTGTGATGACGATGGAAATCCGAATGTAAGGCAGATTCAAAAGGATGCTGATTTGTTTCAATATCAGACAGAAAAAGCACTGAATTGTGTGGATAATGTGCAGGACAGTATAGAAATTGCATTATTGCTGCATGATTTTCTGGTGAGAGAGTGTGATTATGATGAGGAAAATTATCTTAACAATTCTATTCCGGATAAATCCTATAATGCATACGGAGTACTTGTGGATGGACAGGCTGTGTGTAATGGATATGCAATTGCTTATTCCTATCTGTTACAGCAATGTGGCATTGAATCATATGTTTTGTCCAGTGATTCCATGAACCATGCATGGAATTTAATTATGTTAGATGACTCCTGGTATCATGTTGATGTAACTTGGGACGATCCTGTTTTTACGTCCGGTAATACATATTTTTCACAATATAATGCAGATTACGCAGATGAAGGATTTATATATCATAAATATTTTCTTTGTTCTGATGAAGAATTTACAAACCTGAATCATAAAGGGTGGAAAATTCAGACGGGGTCTTCTGACCTGCCGGAAGCAGACAATTCTGCAAATTTTGATAAATATTTATTTAAAAGTAAATCCGTAGCTTCATATTTTAAAATTAATAATAAAATGTATTGTTATGATTTGTCCACAAAAAAACTGATTGAAAATACGGATTTACTGGGAACAGATTCTGTTGTAATTGATCTGCAAACTAACCAGCCTCTGTATGGATTCGGATATGAGAATGTGTTTTATTTTAATACTCTTAATACTGTATATGCTTTTAGACCTGACACTGGAGAATATGGGATAATCTATCAGACAGAGGATGATTATTCAATGATAACAGAATTGTCAATTAAAAATGGGTATCTTATATACGTCATAACGAAAAACGATGATAGCAGCAAGCGGCTAAAGCAATATATCAGTACGCTGTCCGAATATAAACAGCCTGAATCTGTTGCTTTAAGCAGAGTCGTTCCATATACCAATAAACTGAAACTGGTTTGGAATACTTTGGAAAAATCAGATGGTTATGTTATTTATCATAGCACGGATCCTTGTGGAAAGTATTCTGTTGTAAAAAATATTTCAGATTACCAGACATCTTCATACAGTCATTTGATTTCTGATCATGAACGACATTATTATAAAATCAGAACATATAGATTGTATGGAACCCAAAAAGTGTATTCTGAATATTCTGAGATTTTATCAGCAAAACTCCTTCCTGATGTTCCGGAAAAACTTTCTGTGGAACCTGTTGCGTATAACAAATTGCAGATTTCATGGGAACCTTCAGAAGGAGCTGACGGATACGTAATTTATAAAAAAACACGGGGTGAGAATAGTTTTACAATTTTAAAAGCAGTTGATTCCGGAATGACGTTTTATACGGAAAGAGTTTCTGCGTTGGAAGAACATATATATAAAGTTCGGGCTTATTACATTGAAAATGGAAAGAAAATATATAGTTTATATTCGGATGAAGTATCAGGAAAAGTAATTTCAGGTCCCCCTCAATCTGTTGCTGTAAAACGTGTTACCGATTATAAAAACAGAATTTCATGGCAAATTGTTCAGGATGCGGATGGTTATGTAATCTACCGTTCTACAGATGGTGAAAATTATTCTGTACTTAAATTAATCAATGATAAAGCTGTCACCTCATATGACAATACAGTTGGTTCAGATGAACATTATTATTATAAAATGAAAGCTTTTCAGATAGTGAATGGAAAAAAAGTATATAGTCAATATACTACAGCAGTTAGTGACAGGGAATAAAATATTATGGAAGAAAATTTTATTGATATTCATTCCCATATTTTGCCTGTGATAGATGATGGCGCTTTAAATATGGATGAGACGATGAAAATGCTTGAGCAGGCCTGTATTAACGGAACCTCTGATCTGATAGCAACATCGCATTATAATCCTGGCAGAAATTATGTCAATTATGAAAAACAAAATGAAATATTTTTAAAAGTGCAGGAAATTGCTGAAAAACAATACGGTATCCGGCTTTATTCAGGCAATGAACTTTACTATTTTGAGGAGTGTATACCGTTAATTGAAAAAGGAAATATCAAAACTTTAGCAGAGTCAAGATATCTGCTTTTAGAATTTTCACCGTTTGAAGAGTATGATCGTATGTTTAATGCGGTTCAAACGCTTCAAAGCGAAGGATATTGGGTAATTCTGGCTCATGTTGAACGATATGCTGTACTGCGCGATATCAATAAATTGGAGAGGCTGACCAATCAAGGGGCTTATATTCAGATTAATGTACAGACAATATCGGGAAAAGGCAATTGGAAAAGATACAACTATGTTAAGAAGCTCATGGCTAAAAATCTGTTGCATTTTGTCGCATCAGATGCACATGACTCTGTCAAGAGAACTGCGAATTTGAAAACTGCTTTTGCAATGATCGAAAGAAGATATAGTTATGACTGTGCAGAACAAATAATGCGGAAAAATCCCAAATGTATATTGGAAAACAGGTTTTTGTAAGGGGAAAGATGAATGTTTAGTGAGAGACGTGAAAAGTCAATTAATTTATTGGATTTACTTCAGATAATTAAAAGCAGATGGATGTTGATTTTAATATGCAGTTTATTATGTGGAGTTGTTTCAGGAATAATTACAAAAGTATTTATTCCTGAAACATATCAGTCAGAAACAAAAATATTTGGTTTAAATCAACAGAACGATACAGAAGTAACTTATACGGATTATCAAAGCAGTTCACAATTTATAAAAGATTACATTGAAATTGTAAAAAGCCGCACTGTTATGGAAACAGTGATTAAAAATCTAAAGCTGGATGAAAGCGTAGATGAATTGAATGAAATGATAGATGCATCGGTTTTGTCAGATACGCGGATTATTAAAATTACAGTTACTGCTCTTTCACCGCAGGAAGCACAGAAAATTGCGGATGAGGTGAGTAAAACGGCGTCAAAGCTTATCGAAGAGGTTATGAAAATTCAGGCGGTTAATATTATTGATAAAGCCAATTTGCCTGAAAAGGCTTCGGGCCCTGATTTAAAGATTAATATTCTGCTGGGCCTGGTAGTCGGTTTTACTTTAAGTGCGATATGTGTACTGCTCTTAAATCTGTTGAACGATAAAATCAATACAGCTGAAGAGTTTAAAGAATATTTTGATTATCCTGTATTGGGATCAATCCCAAGTGATATAGCAGTGAAGAAGTCAGGGAGTCTCAGAGTAATTCTGAAAGGAAGATAAAGAGATGACAAATATTAATATTGAAGGGATACAGGCAAAAACATATTTTGCAAAAGAAGCATACAAAACGTTAAGAACTAATATTTTGTGGAGCACTGATAAAGAAATTATCTGTTTTACAAGTTGTACTGAAAATGAAGGAAAATCATCAGTTTCATTTAATCTGGCTCTTTCATTGGCTGAACAGGAAAAAAAAGTTCTTTATATCGATGCTGATATACGAAAATCTGTTCTTCTTAAACGAATTCGTCCAGACAGAAACGCAGTTGGTTTGTCAGAATATCTGGCTGGAAAGAAAGATGAAACTGATATTATACAGACTACAAATGTGAAGTATCTGGATATTATTTTTTCAGGTAAATTCCCACCAAATCCATCAGAACTCCTTGGTAATGGAAGAATGAAAAGACTTTTAAAAGAATGCAGGGAAAATTATGATTATATTTTAATAGATACATCACCTGTAGGGAATATTGCAGACAGTGCAATTGTTGCCGGGTATTGTGATGGTGTGATTATGGTTGTTGAAGCAGGAAAAAATAATTCTGATATTGTCAGGAGAGCAGTTGAACAGCTGGAACAGGTTAATTGCAGTATCATGGGATTTGTATTAAATAAAATAGGAATAAAAACGGATAAATATTACGGAAAATATTATGGATACTACTATGATTCAAAAGCTAAGAGAAGGTAATTTCAACAATATGAGCAATAATCTGATTAAAAAGAGGGTTATGTTTATTGGAAATCTTCTGTTGAGATTTTTTAATGGATTCTTTTTTTATCGTATATTTTATTTGGTGATTTCTAAGGATGCTGTTGAAAATCAGAACAGGTTGTACAGTTTTGCGCTGACAATTGTGTGCTTCTTGATATATGAGAGTTTTGCGCGTTTATACATGGGATTCAAATCAGGTACATATGCGATTTCGGAAATTGTTATCGCCCATCTGTTATCGTTGCTTTTTTCTGACTGTTCCGCATGGATTATATGCTCGGTGTACTGCAGAAGATTTATTGTATCGCGGGCATGGTGTATTTATATATTCGGGCAAATTGTGTTTGTTTGTATATGGGCGGTAACTATGAACAAATTATATTACCGTTTTAATGTTCCGAGAAAAGTCCTGATCATAAATAATACTGGTGAAGAAAATACATTTTCAGAAAAAATAGCTGTTAGGAAAATGAAATTTCAAATTTTGAAAATATTAGATGAAAATATTGAGTTTGGATGTTTCAAAAAATATGCAGATCTGTCTGACGGCGTGATGTTTTGCAGGGTTTCGGAAGAAAACAGAAAAAAAATGATTCGCTATTGCCTTGAAATAGACAAACGAATTTATCTTGTGCCTGAAATCCCTGATATTTCTGTGAGAAATTCCCGGATTATCCATCTGGTTGATACTCCCATGTTTATGTATGACAGCACAATTCATTTAGGAAATAAACTAATTCTAAAGAGAGTATTTGATATCGTTTTCAGTATCACAGCACTGATTGTTTTGCTTCCGGTCTTTATAGTTGTAGCTGCTGCTATAAAACTGGAAGATGGAGGGCCGATATTTTTCACTCAGGAGCGATGTACAGAAAACCACAGAGTTTTTAAAATTATCAAATTCAGAAGTATGAAAATAGATGCTGAGAAAATGGGGATTTTTCCAACTGTTGAAGGAGACCCGCGAATTACAAAAACAGGACGTTTTATACGGGCTGTAAGAATCGATGAACTTCCTCAGCTGTTCAATATTATAAAAGGAGATATGAGTATTGTCGGTCCACGTCCGGAGCGTATTGAGCATGTTGAGCAGTATATTAAAGAAATTCCTGAATTTAAGTTGCGGAGTAAGATGAAAGGTGGTCTTACAGGTTATGCACAGATTTACGGAAAATATAATACTTCCCCGTACGACAAACTGTGCATGGACTTGATGTATATAGAGAACTGGTCGTTATCTCTGGATATTAAGCTGATATTATTAACTCTGAAAGTCTGTTTAAAAAAAGAAAGTACAGAAGGATTCAGCATTCAGGCATCGGAGCATATGAACAGGGTTATTGCCAGATCACATCACAGATAGAAGGTTGATTATGAAAGAGCGAAAGAAAAACAAAGAAATTAAGCTGTGCATGGTTTCCTGTTCGGGCGGACATTATGAACAGTTGAAGCAATTGACACCGCTTATGGAGAAATACAGTGGCTTTTGGGTTACTGAAAAAACAGATTTTAAAAGCGATGCGGATTATTATCTCCCCGTCACCGGTTCTAATGAGAAAACAGTATTTCTTAAATTGATCTGGATGCAGCTTCTGGCTTTGAAAATCTGGATTTGTGAAAAACCTGATTTTGTTATCACGACGGGAACTCTGATTTCTGTTCCGTTTGCAATATTAGCCCGTTTGACTGGGAAAAAATTTATATATATCGAAACTTATGCCCGCGTAAAAGATGGTTCAAGAGCAGGGAAAATGGCATATAAATTTGCGGATCTGTTTATTTATCAGTGGGAAGAACTGAAAAAAATTTATCCGCGGGGGAAATTTGGAGGTAGTATCTATTGATTTTTGTTTGTGTTGGTTCCAGAGGATATCAATTTAATCGTCTGCTTCGCGAGATGGATTCCCTGGTAAAAAGCAGGAAAATTACAGAAGAAGTTTTTGCTCAAATAGGGCAATCGGATTATTTGCCGAAATTATATCCTTATCAGCGATATCTGGATATGGATACATTTAAGCAATATCAGCAGGAAGCAGAGCTGATTATTTCTCATGGAGGGACAGGGGCACTGATTGGCGCATTAAAAATGGAAAAACAGGTTATTGCGGTTCCCAGATTGAAACAGTACGGTGAGCATATTGATAATCATCAGCTGCAGGTATCCAATGCTCTGGAAGAGGCAGGTTATTTGATATGTGTTAGAAATATTGGTGAATTGGGGGACAGCATTCTTAGGATAAAAAGGCATCCTGTACAGAAAAAATACAGCAGACCATCACATGTAATTAAACTGATTGATGACTATATTCAATCTGAGATAAATGAAGGGCAGAAAAAATGAGGCACAAGTTAAGAGTATATTATGCGAATGTGAACAATATGGGTGATAAATTAAATCGCCTGATTATGAAAAGAGTTTTTGGATATGAAATTGTTCGATGTACTCCCCTTACCTGTGAACTCAGTGGTATTGGAAGTGGTTTAGGGCATTTTATGCTTAGTGACAAGAAATATATTGCAATGGCTGAAAAATGTACGGGTATTCTGTTTCCGGAAACTTATATCTGGAGCACAGGGTTCATTGAAAATAAAAAAAAACTGTCAGGTCTCTATCGTGAAAAAATTACATTTCAGGCGGTCAGAGGTGAATTAAGTAAAGCGATTGTTCAGCAGCTGACCGGAAAAAAACTTGATATTCCAACGGGAGATGGCGGGTTGCTTGCATCACTCACAGTGGATAAGACGATCAGGAAAAAATATAATGTAGGAATTATACCACATTATAAAGAGCAGGAACATCCTGCCTTTAGGAAATTATGTGACCAGTTTTCAGGTTCGGTGTGTATTGATGTAAAAAAAGAGCCTTTGGATGTAATTACTGAAATCGGTCAATGTGAATGTATTATTTCAAGCAGTTTACATGGACTGATTATTGCAGACAGCATGGGTATCCCTAATATTCATATTCACGTAACTGATACACTGTTGGGAGACGGATTTAAATTTGATGATTATTATTCTGCCTTTGGTTTGAAGCACAAATTTATAGACTGGGAATGTGAAAAAATCACCTCTCTGTATCAGGTGTATGATCGGTATGAGATTTCAAGTGATGCAGTTGATCAGAAAAAGAAAGAACTGATAAAAGTTTTTCCTTTTGCGGAGGGATAGGATTTTATGGAAAGTATATGTATTATTTCGCAAAGATATCCCTGCAGCGTTACCCCTGCAGTTCATGTTTTTGTACAGAAACTTGCATGGGAGATGGCAGATAAAGGAATTGATGTACATGTTATCTCGCCGGTTCCCGTGTATGATAAGGCATTTCGCCTGTTGCCGGAAAAGCAGATAGAATTAACCTCAAAAGGAAATCGGCTGACTGTATACAGGCCACGTTTTTTTTACTTCGGGGAAAAGAAAATTGGACCAGTGAGATTAAGCCATCTATCTGCAGATCAGATGTATCTTGCTGCGAAAAATATGATTGAAAAATACAGCATAGATACTGAAGTCTTTTATGGGCATTTTATTTGTGTTGCCGGGATTTGCGCATGCAGACTGGGACGTTATTATCACAAACCTGCATACATTGCTTATGGAGAAAGTTCTGACTGGTCGCTTCACGGATTCGGGCTGAAAGCAATAAAAAAAGAAATTTCAGAAATATCAGGTTTTGTTGCGGTTTCAACCAGCAATAAAAATAAATTGATAAAAAATGGACTTGCTGATAATAAAAATGTAAAAGTTTTTGTCAACGGTGTCAATGATAATATATTTTATCCCAGAGACAAAAAGATGTCCAGAGAAAAATTCGGATTGAATCAGAATGATTTCATTGTTGCGTTTGTTGGGCAGTTTTCAGATAGAAAAGGAGTTCTTAGATTAAGTGAAGCTCTGGAGACAATGGAAGAGCCGATTCATGCGATTTATGCGGGAAAAGGAAAATTGAAACCGTCCGGTGATCATGTATCTTATTGCGGAATTGTTTCACCAGAAGAAATCCCATTCTTTTTAAGTGCTTCTGATGTATTTGTTTTACCGACACAGAACGAGGGATGCTGCAATGCAGTTCTGGAAGCGATTGCATGTGGAATTCCTGTAGTATCGTCTGATTGCGAATTTAATTATGACATCTTAAATCAGGATTATGCAGTTATGATTAATCCTGATTCAATAGATGAAATACAGAATGCAGTTCGTGAGCTATATCATAACCCTGATCAACGCAGGCAGATGAGGCTCAGGGCTTTGGAAAAGAGCAGAATGTTTACGTTGAAAGGAAGGGCAGATAAGATTATCGAATGGATAGATATGCGCAATAAGGAATATGCACAGGAGTAGCCGGGTGAGACGGAAAATGCAGAAACGACAATTTACATTATGGGATATGGTATTTATTGTCACAATGGTTGTTACAATTTTGGCTGTAAATTTTTATGGGATCAGAGAAGGAACGCAGTTGTTGTTTATTGTGATTTCCCTGTATCACATACAGCTTCGTCTGGACATGACCCTGGAATTTATTCTAAGCAGAGTTCTTTTTTTACTTTGGAGTATGTGTTCTTTTTCATGGGCATTGTATCCCGAGGTTGTTTTGCCGTATATGGTATCAGTGGCTCAGAGCAGTCTTCTGGTTGTGGCACTGGTGATTTATCTTACTGACAGCTATGAAAGAGTTGAATCAGGTTTACTTGTGTTTGTAGGATGTACATTGATACTGGTTGTTTTTGTGTTAAACCATTATCCTTTAGCGGATCTGATTAAGGGAAATATTTTATTTGATGAACGGATTACAGTGAGAGGAATCAATGCAAATCAGGTTGGCGTATGCTGCAGCTATTCTGCAATGATTGTATTTTTTTTCGGACAGAAAAGACAACGTATTTTGAGAGGGGCCCTTATTGTGATGTTTTCACTGGTAGCATTGATAACCGGTTCTAAAAAAGCATTTATCACCCTTTTAGTCGGAATGTTTTTGCTGATATTACTTAAGTCTGAAGATGTGCTGCACCTTCTTTTACATTTTTTCCTTGCTGGAGTTTGCTGTGTTGGAGTAATCTGGATGGTTTTCCACGTCGATTTTCTTTTCCGTACGATAGGGGAACGTTTATTGGGAATGCTGGATTATCTGGTTTACGGAACAGGTGATAAATCTACCTACAGCAGGGGAGCGATGATTGATCAGGCCCGAACTGTTTTTCTGCAGCATCCCTTTCTGGGAATAGGATTGCATAATTTTAAACAGATTAATGTTTATGGGGTATATGCACATAACAATTACTGGGAGTTACTGGTTTGTCTGGGAATACCGGGTTTTCTGATGTATTATATACCATTCTTAACAGGTGGACTCAGAGTGCTCAAAAGGTTTTTTCGGCAAAATAAGAAAGCAGGATTTGTTTGTGTAATGATGTTGTGTTTCCTGATTAATGAATATGCGACCGTGTCGTATACCAATGAAGTGATTCAGATTATTCTTGCTCTGATTCTGAGCATGACATGCAATGCAGATTGTGAGTCCGGTGGGTGAAGTACATGCCCGGTAAATGAGTAAAAGATGTGAATCTATAAAAGATTGAAAATTCGGGAAAGGAAAGAATATGAAAAATAATACGTGTACATGGCTTTTGTTGTTAATCTTGCTGGCAGTACTTACAGGATGTACATCCGACAAGTCGCTGTATACAAATGAAGAAAAAAAGGCCTTGCTTCAGGATGGACTATCGGAAAGTGAACTGAATGAACTGGATGAATTGAATGAAGAACTGACTGAAGAAACAGAGAATAAAACCGAATATTCGGATGTGGAATTGATTCAACCAGGTTTATTACAGATAAATACTATTGACAGCATCCCCGGAATGGAATATCTGGAAGAGGATCAGATTTTGAATGGGTTTGACATTGAGCTTGCATCTTATATTGCAGAAGCAATGCAGGTTGACATTAAGCTGAACATTCTTGGATCGGAAGCGGCTTGTTATAAAAACCAGAATGCGGACTGTATTATTGCTTCTGTTAAATCAGAATCAGTTTTGCCGGAAGGTTACATACGAACGGAACCATATACGGTATATTCCAATGTAATTCTGGTCATAGATGGAAAAAAGGCTGATAACCTTTCAGCGTTCAAAAATAAAACAATGGCAATCGTGAAAGACAATCCATGGAAAGAAGTCCTTTCTGAGGTTTGTGTTATTCAGGAATATGGCAGTATGGATGAATGCTGTGAAGCTTTAAAAAATGGAAAAGCAGATGGAGTTGCAGCTGATACTTTGTCCGCTTCTTACATTTTATGCAATTATGAGCAGTTCCGGATAGGGTGGAAAGAAGATAAAGAACATGATGTATGTATTGTAGTCAGAATAGATAATCAATTGCTGGCAGATACGATTAATCAGATTATTGGAAAACTGAGAACAGATGGAATTCTGGAGAAAATGGAGAAAAATTATTTTTAATATCTGTTTTTGGAAGAAGTAAATAATTTTACAGATAAGAGATGAGAGAGATGAAAGAAGAACGAATCCTGATTACGGGAGCAGCTGGTTTTATAGGGTCTTTTTTAGTGAAACGACTGTTAGCAGTGTATCAGAACGTAAAAATTACAGGTCTTGATAATATGAATTCTTATTATGATGTTTCACTGAAGAAATACAGGCTGCAAAAACTGATTCAAAATCCGAATTTTCAATTTATAGAGGGTGATTTGGTTGATAAACCATTGCTGCAGCAAATATTTTATAAATTTCGCCCCAATATTATCGTTAATCTGGCAGGGCAGGCAGGTGTAAGACATTCCATATTGCATCCGGATGATTATATTTCTTCTAATGTTATAGGATTTTATAATATTCTGGAGCTATGCAGAAAAAGCCGAGAGCAGAATCCTTCAGAACTACAACACCTGGTTTATGCTTCCAGTTCATCGGTATATGGAGCCAATACAAAAATTCCATATTCGACGGATGACAGAACGGACCGACCGGTTTCATTGTATGCGGCGACTAAAAAAGCAGATGAACTTATGGCGTATTCGTACAGTAAATTGTACGGTATTCCTGCTACTGGTCTTCGATTTTTTACCGTTTACGGTCCGGAAGGAAGGCCGGATATGGCGTATTTTACTTTCGCAGACAAAATGGTAAAGGGAGAAAAAATTCAGATCTATAATTACGGAAATATGTATCGTGATTTCACCTATATTGAAGATATTGTGAGCGGAATAATTTATGTGATGGGGCGCAGTCCCAAAGAGGATGAGGCAGGAGTACCACATAAAATATATAATATCGGCAATAATCATCCGGAATCACTGTTGGATTTTGTTAATATACTGGAAAAATGTTTGAGGAGGGAACAACTGATTACCTGTCCGGTGGAAAAAGAATTCCTTCCTATGCAACCGGGAGATGTATATCAGACGTATGCGGATATATCTGAGATGGAACATGATTTCGGTTTCAGACCGAGTACAAGTCTGGAAGAGGGCCTTGGAAAATTTGTAAAATGGTACAAAAAATACATGGGAGAAAGGAGAATGCAGAAACCTGAGAAAAGATAATTGAATTAAAAAAGATCAATAAAAGGAGGAGGATGAATGAAAAAATGAGAAAATCTGGAAAATATTTTCAAAGTGCGGTGGCTGTATTTGCACTTGTGTTGCTTCTGTTCGTTTTAACAGTGTGCAGAAACGGTGAAAGCAGTACAAGCACATCGGTTGAAGAAACAATTACTTCAGGAGAAAATATAAGTAAAGATAAGCGTATAGTACAGGCGGAAAAGAGTGGAGAACCCACATTGATTGTTTCAAATTGGAATACTGATACAGCTTCAGGAGATACCGTGATGGTCTCTGTAACACTGGTTAACAATCCGGGAATTCTTGGTATGTCATTGGCTCTCTCGTATGATGAAAATGTAATGACGCTGAAACGTGTTGAAAATGGAGAAGCTTTCTCGGGGGTATTAAATATGAGTTCATCAAAAAATCTTGAAAGCGGATGCAGATTTCTCTGGGATGGTGTTTCAGTATCTGATGAGAAGGTAAAAGATGGAGTGGTTCTGAATCTTGAATTTGAAGTTATCGGTTCCGCAGGTACTGAAAAATCTCCGATTATAGTTACGAGCGATGTTGATGGAATAGTGGATAATGATCTGAACCCGGTTGATGTGGTTATAGATAATGGTTACCTGATCATAAATCAGAAACACTGATGTTTTTTAGAAAGAGAGGAAAGTACATGAAAAGAATGAAGCAGCTGCTTGCCCTGTTTCTTGCCATAGTCCTGACGGCGGTGGCGGTACCCGTCAGTGCAGCAGGTACAGATGGAACGGACAACGAGACAGTGATTACTGTTGAAAGTAAGAGCATTACACAGGGAGAAACAATAGATGTGGATGTTTCGATAAAAAACAATCCCGGAATACTGGGAGTTACATTGGAATTCACATATGATGACAGACTGACTCTTGTCGGTGCGTCAAATGGTCCCGCGTTTTCATACCTGACAATGACAAAACCGGGAAAAATGGAATCACCCTGTAAATTTACCTGGGACGGACAGGAGATAACAGATGGGAATCTGGAAGACGGAACCATTTTGACTTTGACATTTGAACTTGCGGAGGATGCAGAAGCAGGGGAGAACTATGCTGTTTCTGTCAGGGCTGTAGGAAGTATTTACGATAATGATCTGAATCCGGTATCTGTTTCAACGGTCAATGGTTCAGTACGCTTTGTCGACTTTACACCGGGTGATGTGAATGGAGATTCGAAAGTAAATATATCAGATGTCATATTAACCAGAAGATATATTGTAGGAGGATACGATCTTTCTATTATCGATCTTGCTGCAGATGTAAATGATGATGGGAAAATTGATTCCAGAGATGTTATTCTCCTGCGGAGATATATTCAGGGAGGATATGGGGTTGTTTTAGAAATATCGACCAGAAAATGCATCCATGAAATGACTTCTTTCTCAAGAGTAGAAGCCACGTGTACGGAACCGGGAAATATTGCTTACTGGAAATGCAGCAAATGCGAAAAGTACTTCAGTGATGAGGATGGACTTCATGAGATTGCTGAGAGTGACATTGTTATCCCTGCGGCAGGACATCATGAGGTGACAATTCCTGCTGAAGAACCTACCCTGACCAGCAATCCCGGCAAGACAGAAGGTGTCTACTGTGATATCTGCGGAACAGTTCTTGTGGCACAGGAAGACTGGTATTTAAATACGTATACAATTCAGTATGATGTATCAAACGGTGATGAGTATCTTGCTTCCATTGAGGTAGAAAACTCAAATTATACCACAGTCATGGAAGGTGACGGTTTTTATTTAAAGGATCTTTCTGTAGAAGGATACAAGTTCCTTGGCTGGTACGACGGCGCGGGAGATAATGCACGGCAGGTAACTCAGATTCAAAATGCGGATCACAATATCCAGCTGTATGCTCACTGGGAAGCGATTGAGTATTCTGTACAGTTTAAGTATGATACCAAGCTTGCAGGGCTGGTTAATACAGACAGTCTGAATAACGTAAAATATACAGTCAATAAAACTAAAAATCTGCCGGTGCTGTCGCTGGACGGTTATACCTTTGTGGGATGGTCAGATGAGAATGGTGTTCTGTGTACACAGATTAATAAAGGCTCAACAGGCGAAAAGATTTTCTATGCGAACTGGATCAGCAACAGAAATCAGGCATGGGCAAAGAAAAAAATCGGAGATCCTTATATTTACAATGATGAAGATGATAACATAATTCTGTTTACTTATGAAATCGGTGAGATCAGGGATGTTCCGGTCTATGAGATTGATAACTTCGGCGGGATTATTTCCGGCGGTGTTCCGCAGACAGTCACGAAGGAATACAGCGTTACCACATCCTCCAGCCTGATGGATTCCTATTCCAAAGCTGCAAAATCAGCAACAACAGGATCTGCTTCATGGACACTTTCTGACGGATGGACGGACAGCGTAAGTGTCAGTGAAGAGTGGTGCAAGGAAAACAATGTAACGGTTTCTGAGGCTGAAACCATGAGCAGATCTGATACGGGTACCTGGTATGTCAATAATTCATCGGGTGGATCACGTACAGAAACTACCATAGATAACACAGATACTTATGACCTGTCTACTACAACCAACAATAAAAAAACATATGGTTCACAGGATGAAACTTCTTATGACAGCGAAAGTAAAACTGCGGGATTTGAAGTAAATGGCTCGCTAACTGTATCCAAAAAGGTATCTGGAGGGCTTGATGCAGAGGTGGTAAAAGCATCTGTTGAGAAAAACAAAAGTCTGACTGTTGGCGGAAGTTATGAGAATAAAACAACATCAAAAACCGGTACTGATACTGTAACAAAATCAGGATCGGATACGGATGAAGGAGATGGGACCCAGACAGGAACTGTGAAAAATCACACCACCAATACATCGGATGTATCGACCTGGAACATGGAAAGCGGATACAGCAACAGTCAGACAACGAGTTCCAGCCAGAGCATCTCAAAAACACTGTCTGAAATGATCAGCCAAAAAACCGGTTACGGAAGCAGCTACATCAATACTCATGACAGCAGCTCCACACAGGGACTGAGCAGCACTGAAAGCAGTGAGGATGAGTATTCATCGTCTGTTACATATTCTACTGCAACATCTGAAAAAGAAACTGTAACCTATACTACGTCCAATACGATGACGGGATATCACAGATGGGTTATGGCAGGCACGGCTCATGTATTCGCTGTTGTCGGTTATGATATTGCCAGCAGGAGCTATTTTACGTATACATACTCCATTATGGATGATGAACTTCATAAGTTTGAGGATTATTCATATTCCACGGCATCCTTTGATGATAATCAAAGCACAGTTATTGATTTTGAAATACCTGCAGATATGATTGAGTATGTGGAGTCAAAAGTTTATGCAACAGAAGGTCTGGAATTTGACAAAAACGGGAATGTTACTGCTTACAGCGGCAGTGACAGTTATGTTGTGGTTCCTGACTATGCTTGCATTGATAATATGGATGGTGAAAATACAGTTGTTAAAATAACAGGTTTTTCTGAGAATGCATTTAAGGGTAAAGACATTACCGGTATTGAATTATCAAATTTCATTGAGTTGATTCCGGAAAATGCATTTGCAGGCTGCAGCGAGTTGTGGAAGGTCAGTGCAGCTTCTGTTACGGATATCGGAGCAAATGCTTTTTCAGGATGTGACAAGCTTAGAAGTTTTACACTGTCTTCGGCGATTACTTCCCTTGGAAATCATGCATTTGATGCTACTGATTTTCTTGAAACAGATGCGTCCAATGCCGGTGTTGTTGAAGCAGCAATCAATTCCGGTGCGAATCAGATTGTAATCGGTTTGAAGAACATGTCTGATTCACTGGATGAGAAGGCGTTAACAGTTCCGGATGGAACAGAATCCTTTACTCTGCGCGGATTTGATAAAGGTTATAAAAATCTGACTGTGATATCGGATGCGAATGAGACTAAAATCAATCGACTGACAATGGAATCAGAAGGTATCATTCCTCTTCAGATCAATTCTTCAGCAGTCAGTCTGTATCAGGTGAATGTAAAGAATACCGGAATTTCTCTGGTTCTTCCAGCTAAAAACACAGAGCTTGGTTTGTATGGACAGGTTAATGTAACCACGACAGGTACGAATGCACTGCTTTGCAAAAATGCTGTACTTTCTCAGATTGCATCCGGATTGGCAACCATGCTTAATGTGACCGGAAATCTGGTAACCTGCGGAACTGTAGAAGAAAACAGCTTATTGAATGTGGTAAATGGAGAAGTTGTAACAGTTGACAGTGAAAAGTGGGATAATCTTCTTCACTCCTATACATTGTATTTTGACGCAGCCGGCGGTACCTGTGAGACTGAATCGATGAAAGTCGCAAACGCAGAAAAAATCGGAGAATTACCTGTTCCTGTCAGAACCGGATTTAGCTTTGACGGATGGTATACATCAGATGGAATGAAGGTTACAGAGGATACTGTTTTTTCTGACGGTCTGGACGTTACGGTATATGCACACTGGATTGCAGAGGGATATACAGCTTCCTGGTCAGAAGGAACCGGAACGACCATTACAGTAACCAGAACATCATCCCCTTACATGGACGCTGAAACGGGTGCATTATCAAATGGCGATGTGGTTTATTTCGGAGATGTTCTGGATGTTACATACGAAGCCAATACGGGATTTACTTTAACCGGTGAGGGCGTGGAGAGCATCATTGTTACCGGAGATGTAACTGCTGACGACATCTACGCGGAAGCCGATCCAAACAGTCATACTGCGTCCTGGTCAGCAGGAACCGGTGTTGTTATCACGGTAAGCAGGACAGCCTCTCCGTATAAGAATGCAGAAACTGGTACACTGTCAAATGGTGCTGAAGTATTCTTTGGAGATGTTTTAAGTATCAATTACAGTGCATCCGATGGATATACGTTATCTGATAAAGGAACTGAAGAAATCACTGTTACCGGAGATGTAACTGCTGACGACATCTACGCAAAAGCCAAGCCAAACAGATATACATATAAGATTATATATAAATCCAGTCATGGAGTTGATCTTGGCAGTGATACAGTAACTTACGAGTTTGGAACAACAAATACGATTTCTGCACCTGCCAAAGCCGGGTATACAACACCGGCTTCACAGAGTGTAGCATGGGATTCCACCAGTGAGAAGACCATTACATTTACGTATACTCCCACATCAGTCAGCACTCCTCAGCAGATGGCAAGCGGTGATTGGGATGTTTGGAGCAGTGGTAAGTATGGCGTAAGATATACGGCATATGTAGAGTATCAGAACAGAACAGCAAACAGCGTTCAGGTCAGAATTAAATGGGTTAATACAATTACTGCCAATACTTATTTTGGGTATGGACAGTATTTCACCGGAAACATCGGAGGTACATCAACGGGCGAAGTGACTATTTGTACAAATAGTACCTGGGCTTCATCGAGTACATCCAGCCGATCAGCAACAGCGTACTCTAATTGGATTACTGTAAATGCATCCGCAACGCAGAGATCTGTAAATGTAAGTGCAACATGGAGATGTGCGAATGGAGGCTCTGGCTCCTGGTCCGGTACAATGACTATTCCGACATATTGATGTACAAAGAAATAAGCATAAATATGTGTGGTATAGTTGACGGTATCAGAAGGTAACAAATGAAATTTAAAATTAAGTGGAGGTATTTTTAGTGAAAAAAATATGGTTGCTTCTGTGTTTGATTGTCAGTTTAATTTGTACTGGAATTCCAGTCCATGCAGAACCTGAAAATCCATCATTAACAGTTGGGCATGTTTCAACTGAAAACGGGGAAATTGTTGAAGTTCCAGTCTGTATTGCCAATAATACGGGAATATGCGGGGCAATCATCAGTATAGACTATGATGAAAAACTGGAATTAACCGGTGTTGCCGGCGGTGATGCATTTTCATCAATGACATTTACAAAACCAGGCGATTTATCTGCTAATCCTGTAAATCTTGTATGGGATAGTACCGATGCTGATTACAGTAATGGTACGATTGCAGTTTTGTCTTTTAAAGCACCTGATGAAGATGGGGATTACAGCGTATCTGCATCTTATGGCGAAGGGGATATTATTGATAATGATTTAAATCCGGTGGAAGTGTCTGTCAATAATGGCGGAATCAATGTGCAGAAAACAGAAGAAAAACCGGAAGAATCAATCATGATTAATGTTAATGCAACGGCATATAATAAGTTGACTTTGACCTGGAATGAAATATCCTCTGCAGATGGATATGTAATTTACAGAAGTTCAAGTGAAAATGGAACGTATTCTACGCTGAAAACATTAGAAGGTGCATCGTCTACATCATATATCAATACAGTTACAAGCGGTGTGACATATTATTACAGGATTAAAAGCTATTGTTTGGATGAATCGGGCAATAAAATTTACAGCGAGTTTTCAGAAGCAGTGAGCGGGAAGGCCCTGCCGGCAGCACCGACGATCCAGAGCACCGTCATGACGGCATACAACAAGATCTGCATCAGCTGGACAAAGGTCAACGGTTGTGAAGGCTATGTGATCTACCGGAGTACGTCAGAAAACGGAACCTATTCCGTCATGAAAACGGTGACGCAGGCAACCGCCACAAGCTACACCAATATGGTAACCTCCAGCGAGGATTACTATTACAAGATCAGGGCGTATGTACTGGTTGACGAAAAGAAAGTGTATGGTGAATACTCCAACATTTCCATGGGAAATGTCATAACGGGCCCTCCGGCGGAATTTGACGGGACGGTGGTCAGTGCAACGAAGCTGAAGTTCACATGGAGCAAAGTGGAGGATGCAGACGGATATGTGATCTATATGAGCTCCAGCGAAGATGCCGGGTACAAAGCTGTCAAGAACATCACCAGCAAGGATACCCTGACATACAGCAAGACACTCAGCAGTACGGCACCGTATTACTATAAGATGCGTGCATACCGGCTGATAGACGGTAAGAAAGTGTACAGTGATTATACGGAAACAATTGAAAGATAGCGACGGTGTTGAGTGAGAAAATGAGATAAACCATGTTCATGTTCTGTTTTTTTGGTGAAATATGAACATGGTTATCGGAAAATCATAAAAAAGAAAGGAGATACGAATGAAGACATGGAAAAAAGCGGTTGCTCTTCTTCTGGCTGCTGCAATGGTTCTGTCAGATAACAGTTTCATTTCACTGGCATCAGAAATAATGCCTGAAACAACTGTTGAATCAACAGTGGATGCTGATACTGAGGAGACAGAAACTGCCCAGCAAAAAACTGAGAGAGAAGAAAGGCAACAAACAGAAGCCGCACAGGAAGAATTAATGTCTCAGGAAGAGGCAGAAGAAGAAAGTAAAACGGCAGAAGAAACAGAGGGGATGACAGACGGTGACATATCCCTGATTTCTGAGTCTCAGAAGCAGGAAGCGGAAGAGACAACCGGCGAAGATATTATATGGGAAGAAGAAACCTCAGAAACTCCCAAAGCAGAAACCTCGGGTGACTTTACATACACTGTTTCGGGCAGTAATGCAACGATTACGGCGTACAGCGGAACAGGGGGAGAAATAACGATCCCATCTCAAATTGGAGATTATACAGTCACAGCAATAGGAAACTCTGCTTTCGATGGAAAAAGTGAGATAACGGGAATTGTGATACCGGAAACGGTTACGACTCTTGGATATTATGCTTTCCGTGGAACAGGAATACAGAGCATAACGATACCCAAAAGTGTAACGACATGCAGCAGAGCAAATATTAATGGACCATTTGCCGGTGCAACGGAACTGGAAGAGGTCATCTTTGAAGAAGGAATCACAGCGATTCCGTCATATGCAC
>JBJELO010000292.1:0-5816 GCA_051879195.1 Lachnospiraceae bacterium | reverse complement strand
CGGAGGAGTTTTATGAAAAGCAGCTGATGAAGCTGATTACGAAGGCGTTTGTGGAGAATAATAAAGATAAGGTGAGTGCGCCGGTGAAGGAGATGATTCTTTCCGTGGGGACGTCGTATGAGCCGCTGGTTCTGTCTTTGAAGCTGTTCCGGCCGGAGCGGATTCTGTTCCTGTATACGGATAAGAGTCTTCCGTTTCTGGAAAAGGTGATTCGGATGTGCCGTCTGCCTATGAGCCGTTTCATCAGACGGCGGGTTGATGAAAATAACCCGTTGGATATTTATCAGGAAGTGAAGAATGTATATCTGGAGTGGGGAAAGCCGGAGCAGATTTATGTGGATTTTACGGGTGGTACGAAGGCCATGTCGGTGGCGGCGGCCATGGCCGGTGCCATGATCAATATTCAGCTGGTCTACATCGGTTCCAGCCGGTATCTGGTGGATTTCCGCAAACCGGAGCCGGGTTCGGAATTTGTGCAGTTTATTTCCAATCCCTATGAGATATTCGGCGATCTGGAGATTGAGAAAGCGATGGAACTGGTGAAGGAGTATAACTACGCCGGTGCGGGGGAGAAGCTGCGGGAGCTGATCGACAAAGTGCCGGATCCCATGGTGCGCCAGCAGCTGGAGCTGATTTATTTTCTGGTAAATGCCTATGAGATGTGGGATGATCTGAAGTTTGAGGATGCGTGGAGGAAAATGCAGCACCTTCACAGGAATCTGATGCGTGACAGCAAGCGGAATGACAGACTGTTGCTGCTCGATTTTATGGATGCCATTGAGTGTCAGCTTTCATCTCTGGAGAAACTGACCGAAATGAGAAAAATCCTGAAGGAAAAAGGCAATTTTGCGGTGCTGCAGAGCGGGGAGCACATTATTCCGCTGATGTTTACCATGTTTCTCAACGCCAATGTGCGGGAGGCACAGGGGAAATACGACACGGCGACGCTGTTGTGGTATCGTTTGCTGGAAATGATGAGCCAGCGGCGGCTGTCTCTTTATGATATTGATGTTTCTCAGGCTGATTACGGGAAAATCCGGATCAATACGGAGCGGATGCCGCATTATGAGAATATGAGCGCCGGTCAGAGACTGGAACAGTATAAAAAGGAAGTATTTGATTTCAAAGTGAGGCTGTTCGGCAGGCAGACCAGCAGCTATCTGCCGGAGCAGATTTCTCTGCTGGAGGGATTTATCCAGCTCTGTGTACTGAAAGATGACCTGATGATGCAGGAAAAGGTGCGTCCCATCGATCAGGTGAAACGGATTCGATACATGGTTTCGCTCCGCAATCACAGTATTTATGCTCATGGTCTGATTCCGGTGGAAATGGAGGAGTATATGAAGTTTAAACAGTTTGTCATGGCGCTGTTTCTCCGTTTCTGCGAGATCGAACTGGTTGATTTTGAACAGCAGTATGCGAAGCTGAAGTGGATCAATCCGGTGGAGTCTGCATATTATTCTTTCTGATTAGAAAAATCGGTTCAAGGGAGGCAGATCGCATGGCTGTGATTTATATAAGGGAACAGGGCGCCTGCGTTCATAAAAGCAATCTGCAGCTGGCGGTTCAGAAGGGGCAGCATGTATTGAAAAAAGTGCCGCTTTCCTATGTGGAGCAGCTGGCGGTTTTCGGAAATGTGCAGATCACCACGCAGCTGATGCAGTATCTGCTGCAGCAGGGAATTGAAATTCATTATTTCACATATGGAGGAAATTATCTGGGCTGCAGCAAAGGCGAACATTCGCGGAACATTTTCCTGCGGTGCGCGCAGTATGAGATATTCAGTGACATGGAGAAGCGGATGGTGGTTGCCCGGACGCTGGTTGAGGGGAAGATCAGGAATCAGCTGGCGGTAATCAGGAAATACCGCTGGGATGCTTCAGAGGAATATTCGGCCAGATACAACTGGCACGATGATGTGGAGAGCCTTGAAAAACAGCTGGAACTGTTGGAGAAAAAGGACAGTATTGAGGCGATTATGGGTATTGAAGGGATGGCGAGCACCATCTATTTCCGGTCGTATGGGCGGATGTTCAAATCAGAACTGAAATTCAGCGGACGGAACCGACGGCCGCCCCGGGATCCTGTCAATGCGGTGCTGAGTCTGACGTACACATTTCTGACCCGAGATATGTGCAGTATTCTTGACGTACAATCCTTTGAGACATATCTGGGATTTCTCCACGGCATCCGATACGGCAGGAAATCCCTGGCACTGGATCTGATCGAAGTATTCCGTCAGCCCACGGCCGACCGGCTGGTTCTCCGGCTGTTCAATAAGCAGATTCTGACAAAATACGATTTCCGCGAAGATGATATGGAAGGGATTTATCTGAACGAGGACGGATTTCAGAAATTCTGCTATGAATATGAGAAATGGATGAGCGATAAACGAAACGGCGATTCCTGGCGGACGCTGATGCGGCGGCAGGCGCAGATGCTGAGGGAAACGATTCAGTACGGCACGGTTTTTCAGGCATGGAGATGGGAGCAGGCTGCAGATGAGAAAGGTGGGAATCAATAAAGAATGTATGTGATCAGTTATGATATTTCAGAGGATAAGAGGCGCAATAAGGTGGCGAAGCTTCTGGAGGGATACGGGCGCCGGGTTCAGTACAGTGTCTTTGAGTGTCATATCAATGAAAAGAAACTGAAGGTGCTGTATGCAGCTCTCATGGATCTGACCCGTGATATGCAGGATGGCAGCGTGTATATTTACACAGTGTGCGGTTCCTGTGAAAAGAAACGTATGATCATCGGGGAGGAAAATCGGGAGACGGTGGAACTGCAGCAGCCGGTAATTGTGATCTGAAGTTCGTCAGGTGGGGATGAAAAATGGGATTATACACGAAAATAATTGATTTGCAGAAGCTGAATCGGGCATGGGAGAAGGTCCGCCAGAAAAAATCGGCTCCGGGGATTGACGGTATCACGGTGGAAATGCTGGAGCAGGAAATCCGGCCTGCGCTGAAACAGCTGAATATTGAATTGAAGGAGCAGCGCTACGAGCCGATGCCGGTGCGGATGATCGTGCTGCGAAAAGGGGAAAAGGAAAGGGAAGTCGGTCTTTTCTGCCTGCGGGATAAAATTGTGCAGCAGTCGGTGGCATACGAACTCCATAAATTGTATGATGATGGATTTGCCAGAGAATCCTATGCATTTCACAGCAGCCGGTCGGCGCTGGAAGCGGTCTCGGAGGTGGAAAAAGCAGCCGCTCAGAACCCGGAGAGCTGGGTGCTGAAAACGGACATCCGTCATTTTTTCGATGAAATCAGCCATGAAAAGCTGCTTGCCATGCTTCGGCAGAAGGTACGGGAGGAGGAAGTCCTCGGGCTGATCAGGCAGTTTCTGACGGTGCAGATGCTGGATGAAAACGGCGAACTGCACAGCAAAATGAGGGGAATTTATCAGGGCTCGAATATAGCACCGCTGCTTTCCAACATTTATCTGGATGAATTTGATCATGTGATCAGAGAGAAAACAGATGCATATTTTCGTTATGCAGATGATATTCTCTGCATTGACCGGGATCGGGGCAGGATTGAAACGGCGGCTGATGAGATACGGCGTGTTCTGGCAGAGCTGGGGCTGGAATTAAATGAGGAAAAAACAAAAATCTGTCAGGTAAAGGATGAATTTGAGTATCTGGGTTATCGTTTCGGGGCCGGCGGGAAACAGGTGCCTGCCAAAAAGGAGGCTGCCCTGAAGGAACGGCTGGAGGAACTCTGGATGCAGAACCTGGATTTCGAACAGAAAGCGGAAAAGGGCCTGGAAATCATCAACGGATGGCTTCAGTATTTTACCGGAAAACGGAAAATAGAGAGTATCTACGAGCTGGTACTGGAGATTTACCGGGAAACGGAGAAAGGAAAACGCAAAGACAGACTGACCGGTGATATGCTGGCCCGGCTCCGTCTGATCCGCAGCCAGTTCACCAATATCCATCCTGATATCTGCCGATTTCTGGCGAAACTGTGGAAGGAATCCGGCATGAAAGCGGCAGCGCTGACGGAATATGAGCAGTTGTGGCAGGCGGACCGGCTGGATGCGGGTGTCAGTGGAACCTGGGATGATAAAACGATCACCAGACTGATGGGTGAATATGAAAAACTGATGATCCGGGAAGATAAAGAAGGGCTGGAAAATATCATGCAGCTGTACGCGGATCTCCACTGCTACAATAAAGCCTCGGTATTTGACAGAAGGCTGAGAGAAATGGAACGGGCACGCAGGATTTATGTACCTGATGCATTGGCGGAAACGGAAGCCGGAGCGAAAGTGAGAGCAGAAGCGGGAGTGAAAGCAGGAGCAGAAGCGGGAGTGGAAGCAGGAGTAGAAGCGGGAGTGGAAGCAGGAGCAGAAGCGGGAGTGGAAGTGAGAGCAGGAGCGGGAGTGGAAGCCGGAGCAGAAGCGGGAGTGGAAGCAGGCGTCGGAACGGAAACTGATGCAGGAGTAAGGGCGCAGGGGATTGATTTTTCTTTCAATGAGGCCGAACTGGAATTGTATGACCAGTTGTTTGTGGGAAGAGAAGACCGTTACGCCCGGGAAACCATCAATTCCTACGGAAAAAGAACATTTGAGATGGTAAATGCACCGCTGACGCAGGAAACGCTGGAGGAAGCGATGAAACAGCAGGTTTCGCTGGCCACATATGTACAGCGGAACAATGCAACGGCACATTATATGGTATTTGACCTGGATATTTCGAAAAAAATACTGCTGAAATATTCACCGGAAACGGAAGAATTCCGTCAGTATCTGAACCTGATCAAGGAAAAGGCATACCGTCTCCGGAAAATCCTGATGCAGATGGGGCTCTCGTCTTTGCTGGAATTCAGCGGATTTCGTGGATATCATGTCTGGGTTTTCTTTCAGGAGTGGATAAGTGTCCGATATATCCATATGTTGCAGGATATGATTCTTGACAGGATGAAGCAGGAGGAGAGAAAAGCAGACCAGGATCTGATCATTGAACTGTTTCCCAACCGGACCAGAGTGACAGGAGAAAAACCGGGCCAGTGCATTCGCCTGCCATTTTCCAGACATATACGAACCGGGAAGAGATCGTGTTTTCTGGATGAAGAAGGATATGTTTATGAGAAGCAGTCAGAAGCTTTGGCGCAGGCGGCGGCATATCCACTGTCTGTGGTGAAACGGATTATCGCGGTGAACGGAAGTGCTGCGGAAAGAAGTACGGGCAGAAACGGCAGCGAAAATGCAGGGAGAAGCGGCAGTGGGAATATGAATGCCGGTACGGGTGAAAGCGGAGGTGAATTGTATCCGGATCTGAAGCCTGCGGTGAAAATTGTGCTGGAGCAGTGCAATCTGATGGAATATCTGTGCAGAAAAGCGAAAACGACAGGTTATCTGACACATTTTGAAAGGCAGACTATTGTTTACGTATTCGGTCACCTCGGCGATGACGGAAAAACATTCGTCCATCAGGTCATGGAAAATACGCTGAATTACCGTTTTGCAGTCACGGAGCGTTTTATCCAGAAACTGCCGGCAAAGCCCATCAGCTGCATCAAAATCCGGGAACAGTATAAACAGATCACCGCTGAAATCGGCTGCAACTGCAGATTTAAACGGACGAAAAACTGTTATCCCTCCCCTGTACTGCATGCCGTAAAAGATAATGAAGAAATCCAGCAGGACATCACTCTGCCGCTTTCCAGAGACATCTCCCAGACAAAGGAAAAACAGATCTATGAAGAAATCAACGTCCACCGGAAAGCGCAGGAACTGGCAGGGAAACTGCTGGAATTCAAAAAACAGCGCCGGGGAATCGATAAAAATGTCAGAAAACTGGAAGA
>JBJELO010000291.1:0-5833 GCA_051879195.1 Lachnospiraceae bacterium | reverse complement strand
ATCACCATGTGCGACCGTTACGGTATCGTTTGTTCCGGTGAGGAATGGCTGACAGATGCGCAGGAGGAACTGGCTCAGGTTACCAATCTGGAGCATCAGAAAGGACTTCTGGCAGATGCGGTAAAAGGCGCTGATATCTTTGTGGGTGTATCACGTCCCGGCATGCTGACAGCGGAGATGGTAAGCACCATGGCGAAGGATTCCATCGTTCTGGCTATGGCCAATCCTGTACCCGAAATTATGCCCGATGAAGCGAAAAAGGGCGGTGCCAAAGTAATTGGTACCGGAAGAAGCGATTTCCCCAATCAGATCAATAACGTTCTGATTTTCCCCGGTCTGTTTAAGGGAGTTCTTTCCGTACGTGCCAGACAGATTACAGAAGAGATGAAGATCAGTGCGGCTTACGCTCTGGCAGGAATTGTATCAGACGATGAATTATCACCGGAGTATATTATACCCAATGCACTGAATAAAAAAGTGGCAGAGAAGGTTGCGGAGGCAGTTGCCAGAACCGCAGTAGATTCCATGAAATAGTAAAAATAACGAAACAGACAGAGCAGGAGATCAGGGTTATGGAGAAGAAATGCGTGTATCAAAAATACCTGAATAATGCAAAGGGCCACCTGAGAGTGGTTCTGCATCACAAGTGGGAAGTGATGAAGGGATGCTTTTGTGTAGGCCTTTACCGGCAGGGGATTGTGCATGATCTGTCAAAATTTTCACCGACGGAATTCAGTGCCGGAGTCCGGTATTTTCAGGGAACCCGCAGCCCCAACGCCATGGAGCGTGAGCTGTACGGATATTCCCGCGCATGGCTTCACCATAAAGGGCGGAACAAGCATCATTTTGAATACTGGACGGATGTTTCCGGTGACAGACAGCGTTGTCTGGAGGGGAAAAAGATGCCGCCCAGATATCTTGCGGAGATGGTGATGGACCGGATTGCCGCATCAAAAACCTATAAGGGAGATGCCTATACAGACCGGACTGCTCTGGAGTACCTTCTGCATGGCAGGGATCATGAACTGATGAATCCTGAGACCTACAGGGAACTTAAAAAGATTCTGACAATTCTTGCGGATCATGGGGAGGCAGCAGCTTTTCGCTATGTACGCAGGATGCTGAAACGGAATTCCTACTGATCAGTATATACAGACAGCTGCTGTCTCCGCGTCCGGGGGCAGCAGCTGTTTTTTCAATTATGCCCGTAAAAACTTACAGACCGTTTTTTTTTCAGGCTTTGCGGAAGGTTGCACATTCGGTCTGTTCCATTTTTTTCGCGCCGCTGCCTGCGATGCCGATCTTGCTGGCGGTACACATATTGGCTTTATTGTACATGCATTTTGCTGCGTCACAGGCTACTTCCAGCGATTCGTCGGGCGATTCATAGGAATTGCAGCAGCGGCCGCCTTTTTTTTCATCGAAGCTTGCACAGCAGGTGGATGAAGGCATGTCTGCATTTTCACCGTCTACCTGGATTTTACCTTTACAGCAGTAATGGTCAGAGTTGTGGACACAGGTGTCAACACTGCATACTAATTTTGTCATAATTACCTCCAGAAATTGAAATGTTTTCGTTTGACCCGCCGGCTGGATGAATGATTTCAGCTTTGCATACAGCGGATATGAAATATCTGCAATATGAAATCCGACTGAGATACAACTGCAGTCCGGCCGGCATAAGAGAAGTATGTCCGGAAGGAAAAAAAATATGTATTCGTTGCAAAAAATACAGACAAAAGTGGATTTTTTCGGTATACTATGGGTGTATGATATATATTTAACAACAGGAAGCAATTCGTGGCCGGTCTGTGTTTTGGAGGAAGACTGCGAATTGCTGTATGAACAATGAGAAAAATATGAAAAGTGGGGGGAGAAATATGTTTTCAGTTGATGATTATTTAAAAGAGCAGAATGTGGATGCGGGACTGATTGAAGATCTGAGACAGTTCCGTGCAAAATACGAAGTTGCGGAGGAGGTTCGCGACCGTGTTATCGAGCCGACCATTCCTTTTTACGGGCGGGAGATTCTTGAGATGGCTATTTCGGCTCTGCTGCAGGGGGAAAATCTGCTGCTGTCCGGTGCGAAGGCCACGGGTAAAAATGTTCTCTGTGAAAACCTGGCATATATGTTCGGAAGACCTTCCTATAATATATCATTCCATGTGAATACGGACAGTGCCGCTCTGATCGGTACGGATACGTTCCGGAACAATGAGGTGGTGCTTCGTAAGGGACCCGTTTACCAGTGCGCCGATCTGGGCGGATTTGGTGTGTTTGATGAGATCAATATGGCGAAAAATGACGCGGTTTCCGTGCTGCATGCGACGCTGGATCACCGGAGAATTATTGATGTGCCGGGGTATAATAAGATTAAAGTTCATGAAGCGGCCCGTTTTATCGGAACCATGAACTACGGTTATGCAGGAACCAGGGAGCTGAATGAAGCCCTTGTTTCCCGTTTCATGGTCATCGATATGCCGGCGCTGACCGAGGATACACTGGAATTTCTGCTGACGAAGATGTTCCCGGACATGACGGACAATGCCAAAGAGCAGTTTACAGGGCTTTTCATGGATATGCAGACCAAGGCATACAACGGAGAGATTTCCACAAAGCCGCTGGATCTGCGCGGGCTGATGTCGGCAATCCGGACGATCCGTTCCGGTCTTGCTCCTTCCGCAGCGGTGAAGATGGGTATTACCAATAAGAGTTTTGATATATTTGAGCGGGAAATTATCGACGATATTGTGATGACGAGGGTTCCTTCCACCTGGACGAGAGCGGATATTTTCCAGTCATAAGGGGGTGTACCTGTGGCAAGAAATTATAAAGCGCCTTATCTGGAGGATGAGGCGAAGGATGAGTATTCCCTGGAACTGCAGAATCGTATGAAAAATCTGATGTGGACGGTCAGCGGAGATTATACGCTGGATGTGAAGCTGGATCTGGAAAGCTATAAAAAGTCGAAATACATCACGATATACGATGCGGTGAAACAGGGAGCATTTGCCAGGTTTTTTGACATGGAAGAGCTTTCCATGTATATCGTGAAGAAGATTTATCTGTCCGCTCAGCAGGCTCCGTTGATGGAACTGGCACAGCTGTGCGTGGATGAGGCTTCCTATCCGCTGATTACGAGAGAACGCTCCGGTGTGGAGGAAATCCGCAGGCGGGCCTTTCAGGATATGCTGGAACATCAGTCGGTCCGTATGAGTGCTTCTTTTTTCGGACAGGTGAAGTTCTATATTCTGAGATCGTTTCTCAGCGGTGAAAACAGCCTGACAACGGAGCGGATTCAGTCGGTGATCAACCGGATTCAGAACCTGCGCCACGCGGAAAGTACCATGGATATCATCCGCACCATCGATCAGATCTACAACCGGATCATTGATCAGACCTTTGAGGAAAAGCACGGGACGCTGGAGGAGGTACTGGCTGTTACCATGGAGGAACTGCAGGAATTCAACTGGCAGGATTATCTCGATGAGGAAAGTCTGCAGGATGTGCTGAAACAGTATATGAATTCCATGACCAGCAGCGATATTGAGAAGGTGGATATGCGGGACCGCCCCAGAAGAGAGGCTTCCGACAAGGGTCCCAGAGTGCGTGTACTGGATGACGAGGCGCTGAAAAAAGTTTATGATTATGTGGAACTGAATCATGGTATATCCTATATGGCTCTCCGGGAACAGGAGCAGCTGAATTACCAGCTGTGCAGAGGTGCGCATGAGGACTGTTCGCTGTATTATACGGACGGGATTCTTCACCATCCGGCAAAGATCAATTATCAGTATAAATATGCACAGCTGCAGCTTTCCAAAAATAAACGGTATTATCATGAAAACCATCGGATTATCAAGCGGAATATCGAGATGCTGACGGAGATGCTGAGAAAATCCCTGATTATGCGTAATGAGGATGATCTGTGCAAAAGTTCTTCCGGTATTCTCGTTCCCTCACGGCTGTGGAAGCTGGGGCGGACGGAGGATACGAAGCTTTTCGATAAGGTCATCAAAAAGGATACCTTCGATTTTGTAGTGGACATTCTCATCGATTCCAGCGGCTCCCAGTCCTCCAGACAGGCACAGGTAGCCGTCCAGGGGTATATGATCAGTGAGGCGCTGAGCAATATCGGAATTCCGCATCAGGTGGTGGGGTTCTGTACTTTCTGGGATTATACGATTATGCGCCGTTTCCGGTCTTATGATGATGACCGCAGCATGAATCAGCGGATTTTTGAATTTATGGCATCATCCAACAACCGGGACGGGCTGGCGATTCGGGCAACCTACGATAAGCTGATGAAACGGGAAGAACCGAACAAGGTTCTGATTGTTCTGAGTGACGGCAGGCCCAATGACCAGAAGGTGAACCGCCCCGGCAGCAGGAATCCGCGTCTCTATGAAGGTGAATTTGCCGTGCGGGATACAGCTTTTGAGGTACGCCGTGCAAGAGCGCTGGGCATTTCGGTGCTGGGCGTATTTGCTGGAGAAGATGAGGATCTGGGAGCGGAAAAAAAGATTTTCGGCAAAGATTTTGCATTTATCCGGAATATCGGAAGTTTCTCCAATGTGGTGGGAACCTATCTGAAACGGCAGCTGGAAGAGGATATGTGAAATCTTTAAAAATCCCCTTGACATCAAACCGTCTCTGTGCTATAGTTATAAACGCTGTGAAACAACAAAGTAGAGTATCCACTCTCACCTTAGCACGAATAAGTGACTCGGGTTTATATGCTTTTGATATTAACGAAGTATAAAGTGGATAGTCTGCCTGTCCACTTTTTTTATTGCGGGTCTTTGATGCGGTAAAAAAAGGGCAGCAGAGAAGATCGTCAAAAGTATGGAATTTGGAGGTGCTTGACCATTAGCGAATTAATGATTAATGAACAGATCAGAGATAAGGAAGTTCGTCTGATCGGAACAGATGGTGAACAGCTTGGCATTATGTCAGCGAAGGAAGCTATGAAACTGGCTATGGAAGCAGATCTTGATCTGGTGAAGATTGCTCCCGGTGCACAGCCGCCTGTATGCAAGATCATTGATTATGGCAAATACAGATACGAGCTTGCCAGAAGAGAAAAGGAAGCAAAAAAGAAACAGAGAACCATCGAAATCAAAGAAGTTCGTCTTTCTCCCAACATTGATGAGAATGATCTGAACACCAAGGCAAGTGCTGCCAGAAAGTTCATTACCAAAGGAAATAAGGTTAAGGTAACTTTACGTTTCCGCGGCCGTGAGATGAGCCATGTTGCTCAGTCCAGACATATTCTTGACGATTTTGCTGCCAAACTTGCGGATGTCGCAGTCATCGACAAACCGTCCAAGATGGAAGGCAGAAGCTTAGTCATGTTCCTGACAGAAAAACGTTAGTAAGAAAAAGTTAAGGAGGACACAACAATGCCTAAAATGAAAACCAGCAGAGCAGCTGCAAAGCGTTTTAAAAAGACCGGAACCGGTGAATTAAAGAGAAATAAAGCTTACAAGAGCCATATCCTGACCAAGAAGTCAGCTAAGAGAAAAAGAAATCTTAGAAAATCTACAGTTACTGATTCAACAAATGCAAAAGTAATTAAGAAAATCTTACCTTATCTGTAATTTACAGTGAGGCAGAACTGACATTTTAACAGGAGGAATATCGAAATGGCAAGAGTAAAAGGCGGAATGAACGCTAAGCAGAAACATAATAAAGTATTAAAACTTGCAAAAGGTTATAGAGGAGCCCGCTCCAAACAGTATAGAGTAGCTAAGCAGTCTGTAATGAGAGCTTTAACTTCTTCATATGCAGGCAGAAAAGAAAGAAAGAGACAGTTCAGACAGTTATGGATCGC
>JBJELO010000290.1:4279-5917 GCA_051879195.1 Lachnospiraceae bacterium | reverse complement strand
GCTGCTGCGCTCCACTGTTGAATATTTTTTTGATGCCATGTTACTTACCTCTCCTTTTTGTAACTGTTCAGAGCCCAGCAGATTTGTACAAAAAATGTTTTCGAGGTTGGCTCTGAACAGTTACCTTTTTTTATCGCAGAAAATTATGAGTATCTGCTGAATTGATTCAAAACCGTTAAGCCGGAACCGGACTGTTATTTTCTCTTTCTGTAATGTTTTTTTGTACTGCCTCTGCGATTTCCTGATTTTTTACCGCTTCCATTCAATGTTCTCAGAGCTTCTTCAAGGCCGGGATCTGCATAAGGAAGCTGTCGAACGGGGCAGTTCATACAGATGGGTATCAGCAGTAATCTGATCAGCCGTCCGTTCTGAATCAATCACAGGAATCGTCTCCGGACTGCAGCCGGTCGCATTGGAAAAACTGTTTCTTGAATGCCCTTTCAGCATGGGAAGTCCGCTATCCAGGACAACTCCCATGCATATTGACCACAGATTCGTCCACTCAACAATCGATACCGGTTCTGCAATCTCCATCACAAACTGAATCAGATCCGTACAGGTGCATCCGTTCACTACCAGCCTGAATCCTTCTTCCAGCCTGCGCGCTGCATTGCTCCCATCCATGCCGGAAATTTCCGACACGCATACTGTCAAATCACCCCAATGGGGATATATCTTATCAAATCCCCTGTCCCGGTCAGCCAGCACACTGCTGTCAAAATCACGATAGGGAATATCCTCTGCATAACGCATCATGGAAGAAAAACATGACTCCAGTTCCACAAAAAATGCTGCTGCATATGCTTTCCCCGTCATATCAGTCAAAGTCTGAAACAGCCTGTCATAATTACAGTGCCAGTATATCAGACGCATAAAATCTGCTTTTTCCATTTCCGGTCTGAAACATTTCCTGAAAATCTCATAGAAACTGCCCATTTCAAGCACACCATACGCCTGCACACATCCATATGCCTTTTCCAGAGAATCGCTGATTTCCCTGCATTCTTTTCTCCAGTCAGAAGCATTCAGTCTGTCCAGAATTTCCTGCGCATCTGCAGCCAGAGACAAACGTGCCACCGGCTCCTGTGTATCGATCTGAATATCGATCAGACCCATGGCAAACCACAGTCTGATATTCTCCTCATCATCTTCATAAATCTTCAGCTTTCCAGTCGGCTTTCGGGCAAATTCCAGAAGACTTCTGAACCCATCCCGTTCCAGCACAATCAGATAATACTCAGGATGTTCCCGCAATTGCTCCTCCAGAACCCCGGCAAGCCTTGCTTTATCCCAGTCATCCTCATATTCAATCTGAAGGTACCGACAGCAGTCCCGCAGTTCTTTTCTGCTGAAATCCATAAACAATTCCAGACGGGTTCTCTTTGCTGCCTCTTTTTCCACAATTCCACCCGAATTCCCGGTTTTTGTGCCCTCATAGCAGCCTTCACCGGCAGCATATCCCTCGGTGCAGAACTGTATCCACCAATTGCATTTATCCGTCATGATTGATCTATCTTTTGCAGGAGATTTCTTTTTCCGTCTTATACGCACATCCGACCCGGGAGATTTCTCTTTCGGTTTTGATAAAATCTCCTGCAGTTTTTTCCATATTGACATTCGTTTTCCTCTCGTACTGTA
>JBJELO010000290.1:0-4179 GCA_051879195.1 Lachnospiraceae bacterium | reverse complement strand
ATCCTATCACATAAGAAAAATTTATTTTCTTCCGCAGCAATGTTTATACTTCCTGCCGCTTCCGCAGGGACAGGGCTCGTTGCGCCCGATTTTTCTTCCGCTTCTTTCATAGGGAGAACTGTCTGTTCCTGCGTGAATTACTTTTCCGCGCCCGCGTATTGCCTCCTGAGGATATTTTTCGAAATAAAAACCTCCTGATATTTCTCCTGATAAACGGGAATATGATTTCAGCAATTTCTGCTTTAATTCCTCAAGCCCCTGACCGGATTCCAGCTGCCGGAAGAAATCTTCCTCTTTCTCATAGTACGGGGAATATTCTTTTTTCAGGATTTCCAGCTGCGGCAGAATCTCCTGGCGCTCTTCGATCATGCAGAGTTTTACATCCAGTTTTGCGTATTTAAGAAGAACCGCATCTATATCCGCCATTTCCAGAAAGGCTTCCACTCCCCGCTTCACAGTATCACTTAATCGCTCATCATATCCGATCCATTCAAACATGCAGTATTCCCGGACTTTTCTTAAAATCATAATATTGTCAGAGGAATGACAGCTTCTCTCCAGAAGCTGATAGAGCCTGTCGATTGTCTGATACTTTTCCAGCGTATATTCTGACATGGCAGAAAAAGCAGCCAAAGCAGAAACCAGAAGTTTCAGATTTTCTTCTATGTATACGGAATACCTGTCAAGAAACCCGGTCAGTTCCTGCACTATTTTCTGAAAATACCCCATTCTCCCGGCATAATCCATATCCAGCAGAATGTAATATGCTTCGATTGCCTCCGGAATCTCTTCTCTTTCCCATCGTTTTTGCCGGTGCAGCATCTCAAAAAGAATTTTGATTCCTGTATCATACTCTCCGTAATCCCGGCATTCCTGAGAAAATGTCAGAATGAAGTCATTGTCCCGACATCCCAGTTCATAACCTTTTTCAAAGGCCCGGAACGCTTTCTGAGTATAGCCCCGCTCCATGTAGGAGATAGCCAGTTCCCTCCAGAACCACTTGTTACCCGGTTCTTTTTCCACCAGAAGCTCCGCATTTTTCACTGCTTTTCCTGTATTACCCGCTTCCCGCTGTGCCATCATCATCATATACAGGAAGATAATCTCATCGGGAAACCGGTGATGTGCTTCCTCACACGCATCCCGAACACGCTCTTTATTCCCCTGTTTCCGGAACCGCTCAATCGCTTTCAGCATCATAAGAGCTGCAGGTTCCGTGGGCCTTGGCAGATCCGGCCCCTGATTGTTTCCCATCTTCTGTAAACGCTCATAAGCATCACGGATCTCACGAAATTTCTCCGGATTTTTCTCCGGAGAATACTTTCTGACCATGGTGAAGTATGCTCTCTTAATTTCCTGAGGAGATGCTCCTCTTTTCAATCCCAGTATTTCAAAATCATCTGCCATCCTGCAGTTCCTCCAGTATATCCAGCAGTTCTTCTTCCATTGCCGCAGCCGTTATCATGTCTTCTTCCAGAAGAGCTTTTTTCAGATGATATAAAGCTTCCTCCAGATCTTCACGATAGAGCGGTTTTTCGTTCATTTCCGGCTTTTTGAGTATCCTTTCCACCTTTCGAATAATCGAACGGAATTCTTCGGCACCGGACGCTTTCTTCCATCCGCTCACATCGGTTCGTATCTCTTCCTCTTCCTGCTCATTCTGCCGATTCATCATATTAATTTCAATGGATGCTTTTTTCATGGTACTGAGAATAACAGCCGTAACCTCCAGGATTCCATTCAGATTATAGGAAAATTCCACTTCTACAGCTTCCTGACCCGCTTTTCCAGAAGGAATATCCCCTATCATAAACTCACCCAGGAAATGATTCCGGCTTGCCACCTGATTTTCTCCCTGGTATACCATAATTTTGGCCATCGTCTGACAGTCAAAACTGGTCGAATATGTTTCCCTGCGTGTAACCGGAATCGTTACATTGCGCGGTATGACCACACTCATATAATCATTGCTGTCATACGCCAGTACACGGATTCCCAGAGTATAGGGATTCACGTCTGTCATAATAAGACTGTCCTCTCCCTGAATTTCTCCCCCGATAATTCCCGCCTGAATGGCTGCTCCCTCTGCCACCGCATAATCAGGATTAACGGAAGCCGAAGGAGCCTTGCCAAGATACTGCTCAATATCCCTTTTAATCAAAGGAATTCTGGTGGATCCCCCTACCAGCAAAATCCTGTCAATCTCCGAGGGAAGAATTCCGCTGTCCGCCATGACCACATCAATCGGATGGTGCGTCCGCTCTACCAGATCTCCGATCAGTTTTTCGAACAGTTCCGCTGTAACCGTTTCCTCCAGTGAAAGAGGATTGCCTCCTGATTCGGCAATCAAAGGAATTACGATCTGACAGGATGGCTGCGTACTCAGTTCCTTTTTACACCACTCTGCCTTCTCTTTCAGTTTTACCATAGCATAGGTATTCATCCGCAGATCAACTCCATGCTTTTTTTGAAACTGCTGAACCAGCCACTGGATCAGCCGCTCGTCAAAATCCTTTCCGCCCAGTGCATTGTCACCGCTGCTGGCCTTCACTTCCAGCACGCCCCCGAACATTTCCAGCAGTGTCACATCAAAGGTACCTCCACCCAGATCATAGACCAGAATATGGCTCTCCTCTTCCATATGTTCCAGACCATAGCTGAGTGCTGCCGCCGTCGGCTCATTGATAATGCGTTCCACATCAAAACCTGCCAGATTTCCTGCTTCTACCGTGGCCTGTCTCTGCCGGTCGTCGAAATATGCGGGAACAGAAATAACCGCTCTGGTGATCTCCTCATCCAGATACTCAGATGCATAATTTTTAACATATTCCAGAAGTTTAGCAGATAATTCCACCGGTGTATATTTTCTCTTTCCCAGCTGTATCCGTTCTTCTGTGCCGATTTTTCTTTTAATTTCAATCGCGGTATTTTCGGGAGACAGAAGATACTGCGCTTTTGCTCTTTCTCCAATCACATAATTCCCGCTGTTATCAATACCTACCGCCGAAGGCGTAATCTCCTGCTGTTCAAAGTTCAAAAGCATAACCGGTTTCCCCTCACGGATTACCGCCGCCTCCGTAGTAGATGTTCCAAGATCAATTCCAATTACAGTACTCATTATCCTCAGTCCTTCCCTGCCCTACAGGCATCCTTTGTTATCCGGGACAAAACGATATACAGCTGCCTTTGCTTTTTTTCTTACCTTTCCGCAATAAACCAATCCCGGACTGTATATTCTGGCAATTTTTCTGTCCCTGTTCTCATCGTGGGTATCAATTACTTCAATTACCTCATGCAAATCAAAATCCACTGTCTCATCCACCTGATCTATTGATGTAATCCCACAGTAAATCTGACTTTTTTTCAGTTCCTGTTCCATCAGAGACAGCTGCTGCTGCCATGTTTCATTCCTGTTTCCCGGAAATTCTTTTATCTGCCAGAACTGATCCTGATAAGCCTCAAACAGATTCAGAAATTTCTCCCTTTCCTGCTTTTGTTCCTGCTCCTTTTTCTTTTGTTCCTGATTGTCACCCTGTTGTTCCTCCAGTTCATCCAGCAGATTTTCTATAGCCAGGTCATGTTTTTTAATCGTACTTCCCAATTGCTCCATTTCCTGACCAAGTTCCTGTTTCAGTTCCTTATACCTTTCCTGACCGTTCCCCTGCAGCCAGGCTTCCCATGTCTCCCTCTCTGCCTGTATCTCCTTCTCGAGTAAATCCAGTTTCTGTTCCATTTTTTCCAGCAGTTCTCTGTTCTCCAGAGCAGCTTTTTTATTATGAAAAAACATTTTCTCCATCCTTTACCTGATTATTTTAAGCTAATCATATCACATATTGCATTATAAATCATCAATAATCTGTATGGCAGCAGCAATCCCTTCAGCAGCACAGATTGCTGCCGTGATAACAGCGGCAATTTCTTTATCATCTGCAAGATTCTGAACAACTGTACCTTTTTCTGGCAGAGCATCCGGTACAGCTGGGAAAATCCGACCGGATGCTGCAGAACGCCGGACTCATCTCTTCAAAACTGTTTTCATCTTCGCAAAAAAAACGGGGAATAGATTGCTCTATTCTCCGCTTTCTTCTATGTGGTTTCAATTAGAAACCAATCTCATGTTTCAATTTCTGAACTCTCGCACAGTTATTACCTACATTCCAATCACCAAAAGCTCCAAAT
>JBJELO010000289.1:0-5934 GCA_051879195.1 Lachnospiraceae bacterium | reverse complement strand
GTAAATGAATTTCCTACCCCCTATACAGTATCGGCGGCAGCGAAGAACGGTGCGGTGGAAACCAGGCTGTCCATGCTGGTTATGGGTCTGGGAAATATCGCACATAAACAGGTAATAAAGGGGCTGCTGTTTCTTGCGGTTGAAATTGCATATCTGGCATTTATGATTACAAATGGATTTCATTGTCTGGCCATGCTGCCTTCTCTCGGTTCTGTGGAACAGGAAGAGGTCTGGAATGAGGCGCTGCAGATTTACGAATATACCCAGGGAGACAATTCCGTGCTGATCCTTCTGTACGGAGTGGCGACGGTCATGGTGACTCTTCTTATGATTTACCTGTGGCGGGAAGCTGTAAAGAGTGCCTATTACGTGGAGTGCATGGATAAAGACGGGAAACATGTCAATACGTTTAAAGAAGATCTGAAAACACTTCTTCATGACAACATACATAGACTTCTGATGACTCCGTCTCTGACGTTTATCTTCGGGTTTACGGTGCTGCCGCTGATCTTCATGATCTGCATGGCATTTACCAATTACAGTAAAATCGGCAATCATCTGGTGCTTTTTGACTGGGTGGGACTGGATAATTTCAAGGCACTTTTTGACTCCAGCAGCATTCTGGGAAGTACCTTCTGGTCGGTGCTGGTATGGACACTGGTGTGGGCATTCTTTGCCACATTTACGAATTACATTTTCGGTATGATACTGGCACTGGTGATTAATAGAAAGGATACAAAAGCAAAAGGCTTCTGGCGTTTCTGTTTTGTACTGTCATGTGCGGTTCCCTCCTTTGTATCACTGCTGATCATGAGAACCATGCTCCAGCCCAACGGTGCGGTGAATGTTCTGCTCCGGAATCTGGAACTGATCGGTGTGGACAGTTCGCTTCCTTTTTTCACGGATCCCATGTGGGCAAGGGTGACGGTTATTGTGATCAATATCTGGGTTGGTGTTCCGTATACTCTGCTTCAGCTGACCGGTGTTCTTCAGAATATCCCGGAGGAACTGTATGAAGCGGCCAGAGTGGACGGGGCCAATGTTCTGCAGATTTTTACTAAGATCACACTGCCGTATATGCTGTATATTACGACTCCCTATCTGATCGCAACGTTTACAGGCAATGTAAACAACTTCAATATCATCTATCTGCTGTCCGGCGGCGACCCGGTGACCAATCTGGCTTCCACGGCCGGCAGCACCGACCTGCTGGTAACCTGGCTGTACAAGCTGACCATTGATAAGCAATATTATAATATCGGTGCGGTCATCGGTATTCTCACATTCATCATTCTGGCGGTGGGCGCTCTGCTTACCTATCGCAACAGTAAATCCTATAAGGAAGAGGGGGGATTCTAAAAATGGCAGCAAACACACAGAGATCCGCAAAGAAAACGCGGTTTATCAATAATGTAATTGTGCATGGAGTACTGGCAGTTCTGGCTTTTGTCTGGGTATTTCCCATTGCATGGGTGGTTCTGACCAGCTTCCGTGCGGAAAAAGGTTCCTATGTATCCACGTTTCTTCCTCAGGGATATACGCTTGACAACTATGCCAGACTGTTTACGGACACTACGATACTGAATTTCCCGAAAATGTTCGGCAATACCCTGTTTATTGCCATCTGCTCCTGTATTTTATCTACATTTTATGTACTGGCTGTATCCTACTGCCTGTCCAGACTCCGTTTTAAGATGCGAAAGCCTTATATGAATATGGCCATGATCCTGGGGCTGTTCCCGGGCTTCATGTCCATGGTTGCGGTATATTTTATCTTAAAAGCACTGGGACTTTCGGAAGGCGGCCTTATCCGTCTGGCACTGATTCTCTGCTATTCAGGAGGAGCGGGACTCGGTTTCCAGATTGCCAAAGGATTTTTTGACACGATTCCTCTTGCAATTGACGAAGCGGCTCTGATTGACGGATGCACCCGGTGGCAGATTTTTACAAAAATGACGCTGCCTCTCAGCAAGCCGGTCATCGTTTATACGGTTTTAACTTCCTTTATCGGACCCTGGGTTGACTTTATTTTCGCAAAGGTTATCTGCCGTGCGAATGCGGATTATTATACGGTTGCTATTGGCCTTTGGAAAATGCTGGAAAAAGAATACATTGACAGCTGGTATACCTGTTTCGCGGCAGGTGCCGTATTGATTTCCATCCCCATAGCAATTCTCTTCATGTTCCTCCAGAGATACTATGTGGACGGAATGTCAGGAGCTGTAAAAGGCTGAGTATTACTAATGTGCGGGGGTATTGCAGCAAAACGCTGCAGTATCCCTTTTTGGGCAGGAGATAAAAGAGGTGAATGAAATGAAACGATCAAGCGGCGTACTGCTTCCGATTTCCAGTATTCCTTCAAAATACGGAATCGGGGCATTTTCAAAGGAAGCATATAAATTTATTGACCAGTTAAAAGAAGCGGGACAGTCATACTGGCAGATTCTGCCGTTGGGACCGACCAGTTACGGCGATTCACCGTACCAGTCATTTTCCACATTTGCGGGAAATCCGTACTTTATTGATCTGGAGAAGCTGATTGAGGAAGGAGTACTGACTGAGGAAGAATGCAGTGCCTGCGATTTTGGCGATGATCCGGAGTATGTTGATTACGGAAAGATTTATCAGGAACGATTCCGTCTTCTCAGGAAAGCATATGAAAGAAGCGAAATTTATAAAAATCCAGCTTTTTCCGGATTTGTACAGGAAAATGCATTCTGGCTGAAAGATTACGCTCTGTTTATGGCAGTGAAAAACTGTTTTGGGGGAGCTTCCTGGAACGAATGGGCGGAAGATATCCGTTTGAGATGGGGCTTTGCACTGGATTATTATCGGGAAAAGTACTATTACGAAATTGAATTTTATGAATATCTGCAGTTTAAATTTATGGAGCAGTGGACTGCTTTAAAGGGCTATGCCAACAGAAATGGAATCAGCATCATTGGAGATCTGCCGATTTACGTGGCTTTTGACAGTGCTGATGCATGGGCAAATCCCGGGCTTTTTCAGTTCGGACCGGACAATCTTCCGACTGCTGTTGCCGGATGTCCGCCGGATGCATTTTCAGAGACCGGACAGCTGTGGGGTAATCCACTGTACCGGTGGGATTATCACAGGAGTACAGGCTATGACTGGTGGACAAAACGGATGGCGCATTGCTATAAACTGTATGATGTTGTCCGTATCGACCATTTCCGCGGGTTTGATGAATATTTCTCCATTCCTTACGGGGCGGAAACGGCCATGGACGGCCACTGGGAAAAAGGACCGGGGACGGATCTGTTTTGGGCACTGGAAAGAAATCTTGGGAGACGGGAAGTGATCGCCGAGGATCTGGGACTGATGACGCCTTCCGTGGAGCAGCTTGTACGTGACAGCGGATATCCGAATATGAAGGTTCTGGAATTTGCTTTTGAGCCGGGGAAGGAAACGGGATATCTCCCTCATGAATACGATAAAAACTGTGTTGTGTATACAGGTACACATGATAATGACACAATTGTATCCTGGTATCAGGAGCTGGAGGATGATGAAAGGCAGTTTCTGAACGAATATATGGACAATGCGGATACACCGGCTGAGGAGATTCACCGGGATATGATCCGCCTGGCCATGATGAGCACCGCAAATGTATGCATTATCCCTCTGCAGGATTATCTGGGGCTGGGAAATGAGGCAAGGATGAACCGGCCTTCCACTCTGGGAACCAACTGGAAATGGCGCCTGAAAAACGGGCAGATCACACCGGAACTGCTGGCAGAAATGCGGAAACTGACAAAACGGAGTTTCCGAATGGACAGGAATGAGGACTAATTATGGCAAAAAAAATCAAGAAAGCAGATTTGCAAAAGAAAGAGAAAACTGTATTTGAAGTAACGGAATATGATCAGTATCTGTTTGGAATGGGAACTCATTATGAGATTTATAAAAAAATGGGTGCACATCTTACGGAACGGGATGGAAAAGAAGGCGTCTATTTTGCTGTCTGGGCACCCAATGCTGAAAAAGTCAGTGTTGTTGGCGATTTTAGCGGATGGGATGTGAATGCGCATGTGATGGAACGTCTGGAACCCGTTGGAATCCATGCACTTTTTATTCCCGGAGTTCTGGAACACAGCCGGTATAAATACTGTGTATTCTGCCGGGACGGAAGAACCGTCATGAAAGCAGATCCTTTTGCCATACACAGTGAAGTGCGGCCTGCCACTGCTTCCATGGTGGAAAGGCTGGAAGGATATGTCTGGAAGGATCAGAACTGGATGCAAAAAAGAAGGAGAATGAATCCGGATCAGAATCCCATGTTTATCTATGAAGTACATCCCGGTTCCTGGAAAAAGCATCCTTACAGTGAAGCTAACCCGCAGGGATTTTACAATTACAAGCAGATCGCCCACAGTCTGGCGGACTATGTACTGGAAATGGGTTACACCCATGTGGAGCTGATGGGGATTGCGGAGCATCCTTTCGATGGTTCCTGGGGTTATCAGGTGACCGGGTATTTTGCCCCCACCTCCCGTTATGGAAATGTTCATGATTTTATGTATCTGGTGGATTATCTTCACGGGAAAGGAATCGGCGTGCTGTTGGACTGGGTGCCCGCGCATTTTCCGAAGGATGGATGCGGTCTTGCACAGTTTGACGGTACATGTTTGTATGAATATGCGGACTCACGTAAAGGGGAACATCCGGACTGGGGAACCAAGGTATTTGATTACAGTAAAAGCGAAGTGAAAAATTTCCTGATTTCCAATGCACTTTACTGGCTGGATGAGTATCATATTGACGGTTTGCGTGTAGATGCAGTGGCATCCATGCTGTACCTGGATTACGGAAGAACCGAATGGGTACCGAATCAGTATGGCGGAAAGGAAAATCTGGAGGCTGTGGAATTTCTGAGACATCTGAATTCCCTCATTGAACGGCGGGAAGACGGCACCGTTATCATTGCGGAGGAATCGACGGCATGGCCTAAAGTGACGGATACACCGGAAAATGATGGTCTGGGCTTTTCCATGAAATGGAACATGGGCTGGATGAATGATTTCCTCTCCTACATGAAAAATGATCCCATTTACAGGAAATATCATCATACACAGATGAATTTCAGTATGATGTATGCATATTCGGAAAAATTTATTCTTGTATTGTCACATGATGAAGTAGTTCACGGAAAATGCTCGCTGGTGGAGAAAATGCCCGGATATCCAGCTGACAAGCTGGAAAATCTGAAGGCTGCATACGGATTCTTCGTGGGACATCCGGGCAAAAAGCTGCTTTTTATGGGACAGGATTTTGCCCAGAACAGAGAATGGAGCGAGGAACGGGAGCTGGACTGGGGACTTCTGAATGATGCCGGTCACAGGAAAGTGCATGATTTTATGAAAGCGCTGTTATGCCTGTATAAAAATCACCGGTGCCTTTACGAGCTGGATTATGAGGAAGCAGGATTTGAGTGGATTGCACCGGATGACGGAGACCGGAGCATCTTCAGCTTTGTCAGACACAGTAAGGATGGTAAAGACAATCTTCTGTTCGTGTGCAATTTTACGCCTGTAAGAAGAGAAGATTACCGTGTGGGGGTTCTGAAAAGAAAGCAGCATAAGCTCCTCCTTGATTCTTCGTGGGACAATTACACGGAGGCGCAGGAAATGAAAATAAAACCGGAAAAAATATCTTCTGATGGAAAACCGTATTCCATTGCCTGTCCGTTGAATGGATATGGTGTTCTGGTTTTCAGTTTCTGATCGGATCAATATGCAGAAAGGACTCGGAAAAATTGTATAAAAATTATATTTTTGATTTTTACGGAACCCTGGCAGACATACATACAGATGAGGAAAAACGGGAAGTCTGGGAGAAAATGAGCCTGTTCTACGGCTATTACGACGCTTCGTATACACCGGAGGAATTGAAAAAGGCTTATATGGCTCTGGC
>JBJELO010000288.1:0-25251 GCA_051879195.1 Lachnospiraceae bacterium | reverse complement strand
CTTCTTCCACGGCATGCTCTACTTCTTCCCGTCTTGCAGGAAGCTCTTCCATGGAGCGGCGATATACAATATATACCTTTTCCGCACCCAGGCGGATGCTATTCAGTTTCTTCATCCTTCAGTCCCTCCTGCAATTCTTTTATCAGATCAGACGCCTTATCCGGAGTCATGGCCGGATAAACCACATCGTTCACCGTCATGGCCGGCGCCAGACTGCAGGCGCCCAGACAGGAAACAGTTTCCACCGTAAACAGCAGATCATCTGTTGTTTTCTTTGTTTTTGACAGCCCCAGATCCTTACGCAGCCGTTCCAGAATCGGCAAAGACCCCCGCACGTGACAGGCTGTGCCGTCGCAGATCTTAATCACATATTTACCCTTCGGTTCCAGAGAAAAATTTTCATAAAAAGTCGCTACGCTGTAAATCCTCGCTTCACTCACATTCAGCTTGCCGGCAAGATACGAAAATCCCTCCCGCGGAAGATAATGATAATGCTCCTGAATGTCCTGCAGGATTGCTATGATTGCTCCCTCACTACATCCATTTGCCTCCAGAATCGCATCCACAGGACCATAATCAAATGGCTGATTCATAGACTACCTCCTAAAAATAATTGATTTTTATTTTTTTACCCATCTCTGTCAGACAGGAAGCAAGTTCTTCCACCAAATGCATTTTAATATTGAAATTAATCGGCAGATTCGGATTCTGATGAGCCGGGTTGATTGCTCTTCCCACAAAAAAATTAATATCGGTCGCTTCCTCAAAAAGCAGTCTTGCAATCTGGGAAGCTCCATCCTTCTTAAAACTCCATATTTCATAGGATTTGTTATCCTTCAGATAATCCTTTGCGTACTCCACCACCCGGTTGATGGTGATGACACCCTCCGTAACCAGGTCTACGCCTTCCAGTTTTGCAATGGGAGGAATGTCCGGATCCGGAAATTTCAGTTCCGGAACCAGCGGTTTGTTCAGAAATTCCGCCGCAATGGTGGAGGTGGTGCCGCCGCAGACGATATGCTTTCCCTTTTTCGAGAAGAAAAGCGACATCATTTTCCTGCTGTCACTGCGGTTGGCAGGCGGTCCCACCATCAGATTCATGGGAACCTTCTGCCGGATCCGTATCACGCAGGCCGTAGCATCGTCTCCCGGCTCGCCCTCATACATTTCAGATACCTCGTCCAGCAGCATGGTTGTCAGTGTTTTGGCTGTAAAACCCACATCACAGTAGGTTTCCATAAAATCAATCACACCCCTGCGCCCCCAGCCAAAATCATTCAGTCTTCCCACACCGGCATGAGTCACACCGTCACTGAACGCCACAAAAATATCATTTTCCTCCAGATTGACATCGGCGCGGTAGATTTTCTTGTCGCCGATTCCCATCATGGTATAGGGAACCTCCACATTCGTCCCGTTTCGCAGCAGCACCACCTTCGGATCGTCATACCGGATAATCTCCGCCCGCTCATTATTCACAATACGGATAATCGTAAATGTGGAGTATCCGATCCCTCTTACCGAGCAGATGGGCAGCGTTGCCGCAATGGTCTCCACCGCATCCTCCAGCTTCATTCCTTCAGCCAGCATGGTGGAAATGATTTTTGATGTCAATGTGGACAGAATCCCCGCTTTCACTCCGCTCCCCAGACCGTCAGCCATAACAATAACTGTGGAATCCTCTCCCTGTTTCACCACATCCACATGATCCCCGCAGATTTCCTCCCCCGCATGTGTCAGACTCATATACCCGATATCGGCATACAGGTTACTTGTTTTTTTCTTCAACTTCAATCGACTCCTTCAGTCTGGTCAGTGCGATTTTTGTTTCCGCCGCTGTTTCCCCCAGCAGAGAAGCAATTTCCTGCACGATCCGCACCTGCTTGTTCACAACTTTGTCTGCTATTTCCGCAGTCTGACGACTGATCCGTTCTTTTTCAAGTATCTTGTTTTCTTCATCGGTCACATCCCTGAGAATCCCGATCAGAATATGTGTCACCGGATCATGAGATATGGTTAATTCCAGGTATTTTTTTAACTCCGCATAATATTCCCGGTAATTTTTCACCGGCTTTTTTTCCTCCAGCACGCGCATAAACGGCTCCGGATCCAGAATCCGTATCACGTGATCTCCGAGAACATCCGATCTGTCCCGCACATGCAGCATCTCCATGGCCATGGGATTGATCTGCTGAACCTCATAATTTTCATTGAGAACGAGAATTCCGTTGGGCGTGTTATTCAGGATATTGCTGGAAAAACGTTCTGACTTTTCCATCAGAAACGGCAGGCACATGCTGATATTGGCCTTGCCTTCGATAACTGCAGCCGCCTTTTCACGGCAGGTGTCATAGCCGCAGCTTCCGCAGTTCAGCTCATCCTCCGGTCTCATTTTCCCCATTTTCCGGAGGATTTCCTTTATCTGCTCTTCGCAAGGCTGATTCTTTCGGAAGGGCTGGGGCAGCCATGAATTCCAGAGCAGATTTTCCTCCATCGCTTCCACCTGAAAATCCAGACTTCCGGCGCCGGTTACCACATTCTGATAGTGGCGCACCGGGAAATTGCTGTATTTTTCCATAACCGGTCCGCCGATACAGCTGCCCTGACAGGCTGACATCTCGATAAAGCATCTGTGGATATTACCATCCTGAATATCTTCCAGCGCTGCACGGCATTTATCGATGCCGTCAATGGTCAGGCAGGTATAGCCGTTATCAGGAATATCCATAGTCTTCAGAATCCCGCCTGCCACGGGAAACAGACGCGCCCGGCTTTCCTCTCTGTAATTTTCCGTTTTGTCGGCACACTTCCTGAGCTTGATTTTTTTATCCCGCAACATCCGCGTCAGTTCTTCAAAGGTCAGCACCGCATCAATGCAGCTGTCTGCAGCCTCCTGCTTTTTCGCCGGACAGGGACCGATATAAACGATTCTGGCATCCGGTTTTCTGCGCCTGATATCCAGCCCGTGAGCCAGCATGGGCGATACCACCGGTGAGAGATATTTCAAAAGCTGCGGATAATATTTCTGAATCAGGGAATTGACAGAGGGACAGCAGGAAGTAATGATGATGTCCTGCCCCGCTTCCCGGAGCTGCTTTTCATATTCCTTTTTCACAAAAGTTGCTCCGACTGCCGTTTCTTCTCCATCATAAAATCCCAGCTGACGGAGGCCGTCGATCAGATTGGCAAGCCCCACATTTTCAAAATATGCCGCATAGGAGGGCGCAATACTGGCGATCACCGGTTCTTCCCCATACAGCAGCACCTTTACAATCTCCGTGCTGTCTGCAATCTCCTTTGCATTCTGGGGACAGACCACCAGACACTGACCGCAGAGAATACACTCGTCCTCCACAATATGAGCCTGTTCCCCGGAAAAACGAATCGATTTTACCGGACAGTTGCGGATACATTTATAACAGTTTCTGCAATTGGATTTTTTCAGCTGAATGATCTTAGACATGATCGTCTCCTTCCTGTCGGATCTGAGGAAGTACGGTATGTTCGAAAAAATCATCTACCGTATCCGGAGAAACCGAATAGCACCTGCCGTCAACCGTTACATTTACACCTGACTGACACTTTCCCATACAAAAGGAACCGCTCAGTTCGATCGTATCCTTCAGATCATGTCCCGCTACCAGATGCTGAAGCCGCCTTACTATATGGCGTGAACCTTTTAAATGGCAGGAACTGCCGATGCATATGGTTATTTTCATTCCTGTTCTCCTCTCAACAATCTCCAATTCTGATCTGATTCATCAGAAACTTTCTTTTTTTGGCGGACACACAGTCTGCGGTTCCCGCTGCAGCCACAATCGGTATCCAGTCTTTCACAGTGCTCTCTTTCGTCCCGCTCATTCCGCAGTAAATCTCCAGATACCGGTGCGCCGTATCCTCCTGTCCTTCCAGACAGAAAACAAGCCAGGTATTGGCAGCATCCGCCGGTCCGTTTCCCCTGGAAGCATGGGGCCAGTCCAGAATGTAGGGATGTGTTCCCTCCCCCATGATGATATTGGATGGGATGAAATCGCCGTGACACAGTTTTTCTTCATGGGGCATCCGGTCCAGACGGGAGCAGAGTCGGGAACGGACTACTTCATCCAGAGGTGAACGTATGATTTTCTGTCTCAGTTTATCCTGCATCATCACCAGTCTGGGAACATTCTGCTCATGAACCTGAAGCTGCAGCTTTACAAACAATTCCAGATAGGTATCTGCTCTTTCCGGATGAACTCTCATCAGCTGCTCCAGCGTCTCCCCCCGGATATACTCCGATATAATGGACCACTGACCTTCAAATTTCAGCACCTGCAGGCACTCCGGAACGGGAAGCCCCGTCTCCTCCACACAGGCCTGATTCCAGGCTTCTTTTAAAACATCGGCTTTCGAATAATCGCTGCCGAATGCCTTGATCACAATATCTTCGTCCTGAAAAACGTTTTTTGATGTTCTGACCGCAATGACCTTATCAGCTACAATCTGATTTACATGAATATTCAATCGAATCACCTCTCGCTTAAGCTTAATTCGTATCAGCGTATTCATCATCGGCCCTGTTTTGTCAGAAACGCTTTACTTTTTCCTGATTATAACTCACTCAGATATGCAATTTGAAATGCAAAAACAACATATCAATATGTATTTATTGATATGTTGCCTGTTTTTTTCTCAATATTTAAGATTTGTATGTATATTTTTTCTTATCGGTACATCTTTTCCAGCTGACGCTTGTATTTCATCAGCATGTCGATAAAATTTCTGTCCAGATTTGTAAAATGATATCCTTTTTTATATACAAGTACATCCTTGTACTTTCTCTGATCGGTGCTGCATCTGCGCTGTACCAGCCCGTATCGTTTCAGAAGCGGCTCCGGCACCGGAGAAACCCACATAAAAGTGCCCGGCATCCTTTTCAACAGTTCAAACTGACTTCCTCTTTCGGAAATGTAAATCCTTTTGTTAACCTGCTCGGAAAGCTCTGTTTTTCTAACCTGGCTTTCCGGAACGGACGGTACAAAAAAATCCCCGTGGGCAATCTCAATCAGAGGAGCCAGATCCTCTGCGGAAAAAGTTTCCTTCTCCGCCAGCGGACTGTTCTCCGAAAACAGAGCCACATACTGGAACTCACAGACCAGTTCGAAGCTCATCCCCTTTTCCAGCAGCAGTTCTTTAAAATAACGGTCATAAATCGAATGATAACGGATGATTCCCAGACGGTAATCGGAATCGGAAATATTGTCAATCGTCTGCTGCGAACTGATTTCCTTGTAAATCACCTCCATACTCTCCCCGGGATCCAGCGTCTCCATAAAATCCTGAAACGCACTGGCTATATAACTGGCTCTCGGTACCGAAATGGAAAACTCCTGAACTGCCTTACGCTCCTTTTTATAAAGATTCTCCACCAGATCGATCTGATTCAATATCACTCTGGCATAAGCAAGAAACTCTTCCCCCCGCGCAGTCACGGAAATCCCCTTGGAAGTCCTTTTGAAAATCTCAATCCCCAGATTTTCCTCCAGTTCCCTGATCGCGCGGCTTAAATTCGGCTGTCCCATGTAAAGGTTTTCAGCCGCTTTCGTAATAGATGAGGTATTCGCCACCTCCAGCGCATACCTCAGATGTGTCATATTCAGCATCTGCTCCTCCTGAAATCCTTCTGTGAAAAATTCTGCCGTATACACAGCAGGTAACTACCCCCGAAATGTCAGAATATGAGCAGCCTGCGGCCCGTCAGGCATTCATAAACGTCAGGCATTCATAAATGCTGATGAAAGCTCCTTTTCCTCTTATCTTTATATTTTACTCATTTTGGGCGGAATAGCAAGAAAACTCTGCCATCTTTTCTTTCAGCCTGCCTTCCTTCAGTTCCATGTTTCCGCCAGCAGAAAATCCCGGATATTGCAGTGTCTGATTCCGTTACGGCTCATATCAAATTCGTCCAGTGTGACAACATACTTCGGGAAGTTATCACGTACATGGTCAAAAACACCGAATTCCCGGCTGATGGTATCCTCTGAAGCCAGCAGATAGGCAACCTGAACGTACATCTTCCTGCCATGATCTTCACACACAAAATCGATTTCTTTATCAGAAACTCTGCCAACTGTAACCGTGTACCCCCGGCGCAGCAGTTCCATATAAACAATATTTTCAAGAACAAGATTAATATCCTTCCTATTGCCGCCGAACACAGCTTCTCGGATACCGTGATCTGCAACATAGTATTTTTCATTAACAGTCAGTATCTTTTTCCCCCGGAGATCCTGACGCTTCACCTGATAGAAAAGGAAAGCGTCGGTACAGGCCCTGATATAGCCCAGCACAGTCTCCGGCGACACCGACCGGTTTTCGCTTTTCAGATATCTGGAAACGGCTGTAGAAGAAAAAGTGGTTCCGATATTGGATGTTATATAAGAAAGAATCCTCTCCAGCATATCCACGTCACGAATGTGATTCCTCTTGACAATATCCTTCAGTTCAACAGAATTAAATAAATCTCTCAGATACTGACGGCTTGCATTTTCGTCATATCTCAGATTACTCAGATACGGCATACCTCCCAGGGTCAGATATTTATTGAAGCATTGCCGCGTGTCGGTATTCGGATATACGGTCCGGTACAATTCAACAAACTCAGCAAAGGAAAATGGATAAATCACAAATTCCACATACCGACCGGCCAGATAAGTGGCAAGTTCGCCGGAAAGCAGTTTGGCATTGGAGCCGGTAATATAGATGTCACAATCCAGTTCTACCCGGAAAGAGTTGATACATTTCTCCCACGCCTCAACCTCCTGAATCTCATCAAAAAACAGATACACTTTTCCTGTAATTCCGGCTGCCCTGCGAATAATCTCATCATGCAGCGCCAGGGCAGTGCAAAACTGAGCATTGCTCATATTTTCAAAATTCAGAGAAATAATCTGCTCACGGTTTACACCACTCTCCATAAGCTCATCCTTAATCAGATCCAGCATGACAGATTTGCCGCTGCGGCGGATACCCGTCAGAACTTTGACCAGTTCGCTCCCAATGAATGGCCGGATACGTTTCATATACGTTTCCCGTTTAATCAAAATGATTTCCTCCTTTCCCATTGCTGTTTTCATGTTATCACAGTTATAACTGATTTTCAAACAGATTTATTTAATTTTAACGGTTATACCCGATAAAATATTACAGTTTCTACTTTTTATCACTTGTATTTTACATTTTTATCCCCGATGGAAACATATTTTACAGCAACGCAGCTTTTTTTCATAACTCCCGAAAGGGCATGCCGTACAGACCAAGCAGTCTGTACAGCATGCCCTTTTCCTGTCTTTTCAGCCAATGGCTGACAACATCTCCTCGATCCGGTCCTGCATCTCTTTTATGGAGTGTTTCCGTGTCCGGGCACATTCCTGAGCCTGACAGTCGCAGATCAGACATTTCCTGAACGTATTCCTTGATAATTTTGTTCCATCCACATCGATCACATCCATATCAAAAAGACGTCCGAATTCATGTGTTTCCTCAATTTCCGAGGCGATTTTCTTCAGTACATCAGCCTGACATTCCACTGCCATAATCAGTTCATCACCGGTTTTTTCGTGAATTTCCACCCTGTCATGTATCACTGTATTCTGTGCAGAGAGAGCCTCAAGAAGCACCTCTTTTCCCTGCTCAAAGGCTTTCCTGATCCGGCGGCTGGTTTTGACCGGACCCGGAATATTCATGCAGAATGACAAAACCGGACAACTGTAATTCCGTATAAACTGATTCTGAAGATCCACACGCCGTTCTCTGCAAAGCAGCATATCGGCCAGTATGACTTCTGTTCCTTCCATGACTGTTCCTCCCCTGAAAACATTTCCTCTTCGCAGCATCTCTTCTTACAGCATACCTTTTCACAGCATACCTTTTAGTAGTGTACAACATTTCCGGCTTGTTGTATACGTTCTCTTACCGGTTTTGATGCTTCACTGAGGAAATAATCCAGTGTCGTCCGGGGCAGCATGTTCTCCAGAACGGCAATGTCATTTTCCTGAATTGCCCTGCGCACTGTGGAGGCGCTGATGACGGAGGTACCGCATTGTTTCCGCGGAACCACCACACATTCGATTCCCTGCTCCGGAAGCTTTTCCGTCATGATCTGATTATAGATTCCGGTTACGAGACTTGTGGGTTCCTCCCCCACATACCGCCGGGTGATTCCCAGCTGCGCGGCAATCCGGGTAAATACCGTAAGATCCAGCAGGGCATGACTTTCGATCACAGCCTTCTCATCCTTCTGAAAATAGCTGGGGAATGTGGCATTGCTGATAATATAGGGACCGCTGTCATGATAACAGATATTGGGAATATGGGCCGTTCCCTCCATTACCAGCTTTTTTCTGACTTCAAAGGGAATCAGGCTGCTGTCCTCACTGACAAGAAACAGATGCAGCATATCATTTTCCGATGCAGCCTTCTCCACCAGATACTGATGTCCAAGCGTAAAGGGATTGGCATTCATAATGACAGCTGCCGATCTGACTTTTCTTCTGTTTTCTTCACTGCCCTCTGCATTTTTTCCATTTTCACAGGATAACCGCCGGAGATAATCTGAAAATCCGGTACGTCGGTTTTCCATAAATACAATACTCTGATCGATACGGACGATCTCATAAAATCCCAGACTGGCGAAAAAATCTGCCGACTGGCATTTTGTGTAAAGAAATACGTGGGTATTTCCTCTGGAAACCTGTACCGCCATCAGGTGGGAGACGATTTCATTCATCAACCCCTCTCCCTGATGACGGCTGCTGACCGCCATGCAGCGAAGGGTATTGCCGTAACAGCTGCCTGTGGCAATTACCTGCATGTTTTCATCAAACGTGGCACAGGTATAATCCAGATTGGCATCCCTCCGAATCCCCTCCTCTTTCAGAAGCTGATCGACCAGACCAATCCCTTTTTGATCTCCTGGGAAAATCTGTGAAATAAAATATTCTGACATGGCGGCCTCCTTGTAATCTTCCTTTATAATTTTCCTTTATGCAGGGAATCTATCCTCTTCTTTTCTACACCGGATAAGCTTTGTTATTCTCATCCGCCATAACAGGATCGATTTTTGTTTTCTTTGCTTCCCTGTCCCTGAAAAATTCAACAGCAACCTGGGGAAACAGCGCGTAGGAAAGAACATCCTCATCCTGTTCCTTCCATTGTGACATTTCTGCTTCCAGTCTGTCAAGTTCGGGGGCTATCAGATCAGCAGGACGGCAGGTAACCGGCTCCGTATCACCGATTACTTTTTTCTGAACTTCGGGATCAAAGGGCTTTACCGTGGCTCCGTATTCCCCGCTCAGAACCGCTTTTGTTTCTGCGGTTGCCATTTTATAGCGTTCACCCATCAGCACATTGAACACGGCCTGCGTTCCCACAATCTGTGAAGAAGGAGTAACCAGAGGCGGTTCTCCCAGATCCCTGCGGACACAGGGTACTTCATCCAGTACCTCATAATATCTGTCTTCCGCGCCCTGCTCTTTCAGCTGGGAAACCAGATTGGACAGCATGCCGCCGGGCACCTGATACAGCAGGGTTTTGATATTGACTCCCATCACTCTGGGATTTAAAAGTCCTGTTTTCAGTGCTTCTTCCTGCATGGGACGGAAATAATCCGCAATTTCAGCCAGAAGATTCTGATCAAGGCCGGTATCCCGGGCAGTTCCTTTAAAAGTTTCCACCATCACTTCCGTTGCAGGCTGTGAAGTTCCCATGGAAAAAGGAGACATGGCCGTGTCAATCACATCCACACCGGCTTCCACTGCTTTCAGATACGTCATGGAAGCAACGCCTGAGGTATAATGAGTATGCAGCTGAATGGGAAGGCGGGTTACTTCTTTCAGGGCACTGACCAGCTCAGAGGCCCGATAGGGCAGCAGCAGGCCTGCCATATCCTTGATGCAGATGGAATCAGCACCCATATCTTCAATCCTCTTTGCAGTCTCCTTCCAGTAATCCAGCGTATAAGCATCACCCAGCGTGTAGGCAAGCGCCACCTGAGCATGTCCCTTTTCCTTTTTGGAAGCGCAAACAGCCGTCTGCAGGTTTCTCAGATCATTCAGGCAGTCAAAAATACGGATAATATCAATTCCGTTGGCAATGGATTTCTGAACAAAATATTCCACCACATCATCCGCGTACTGATGATAACCCAGAATATTCTGCCCGCGGAACAGCATCTGAAGCTTTGTATGCTGAAAACCCTCTCTTAATTTTCTCAGCCGTTCCCAGGGATCCTCCTTCAGGAAACGGAGGCTGGCATCAAATGTGGCACCTCCCCAGCATTCCACGGAATGGTATCCCACCTGATCCATTTTATCGATAATGGGAAGCATCTGTTCCGTTGTCATACGGGTTGCGATCAGAGACTGATGGGCATCGCGCAGTATGGTTTCCGTGATTCCAACCGGTTTTTTCTCCATATCACGCATTTTTTTACTTTTATAGACAGAACTTTTATTTACGGCAGTATCACTTGCCGTATCATGATTTACTTTTTTTTGCATTTTCTTCCATCTCCAGTCATAAATGATTTCGCCGGCTTATACTCCGAAAATTGCCATAAATACACCGGCTGCAACAGCTGTACCGATCACGCCGGCTACGTTGGGACCCATGGCATGCATCAGCAGGAAATTGGTGGGATCTGCTTCGGCACCCACCTTCTGGGATACACGGGCAGCCATGGGAACTGCCGATACACCGGCAGAACCAATCAGAGGATTCACCTTGCCGCCTGTCAGCCGGCACATAACCTTGCCGAAAATAACACCGGTAGCTGTACCGAAGCAGAAAGCAACAAGACCCAGGACCACAATTTTGATGGTCGTCCAGTTCAGAAATGCTTCCGCACTTGTGGTTGCACCGACAGAAGTTCCCAGCAGAATAACAACGATATACATCATGGCATTGGAAGCCGTTTCTGTCAGCTGTTTTACAACACCTGATTCTTTAAACAGATTGCCCAGCATCAGCATACCCACCAGGGGTGCTGTAGACGGAAGAATCATGCAGACCACAATCGTTACAATAACCGGGAACAGAATCTTTTCCAGCTTACTGACCGGTCGCAGCTGTTCCATTTTGATTTTCCGTTCTTCTTCTGTTGTCAGCAGCTTCATAATAGGCGGCTGAATGATCGGTACCAGAGACATATAGGAATAGGCCGCCACAGCGATGGGTCCCATCAGCTGAGTCTGACCCAGTTTTCCCGCCAGAAAGATGGACGTGGGACCGTCTGCACCGCCGATGATGGAAACGGCTGCCGCAGCTTCATCAGAAAATCCCAACAGCATGGCTCCGATGTAGGCGGCAAAAATGCCGAACTGTGCTGCCGCTCCCAGCAGAAAGCTTTTCGGATTGGCAATCAGAGGACCGAAATCTGTCATGGCCCCCACACCCATGAAAATCAGGGAAGGCAGAATGGACCATTCATCCAGCATGAAAAAATAGGACAAAAGTCCCCCTTCTTCCATAATGGGAGGGTAAATATTAACCAGCAGCATGCCAAAGGAAATCGGCACCAGCAGAAGCGGCTCATATTCCTTTGCAATGGCAAGATAGAGAAAAACACATGCCACTGCGATCATGATATAATTTCCCACTGTCAGATCAAAAAATGCCGTCTGATGCACCAGATTTTCCAGTGTTTCTAAAATGCCCATTTACATAACCTCCATATGGATCAGTTTAATGTGGCCAGAACAGCGCCGCCGTCAATGGAATCACCGATTTTACATTCAATCGATGCCACAGTACCGCTTTCCGGAGCAACAACCGGAATTTCCATTTTCATTGCTTCAATGATCACAATGGAATCACCTTTATTTACAGAAGCACCCACGCCGGCCTCGATTTTTACCACTTTTCCGGCTGCACCTGCTTTCACCTGAATGCTTCCCGCCGCGCCGGAGCCTGCACCTGACCCGGCTGCAGGTTTTGCTGTGGGTTTTACGGCAGATTTTACTGCAGGTTTTGCAGCAGCTCCGGAAGCCGTCGCTGCAGAAGCGGAAGATGTGCTTCCATCTGTCTCTTCAACCGTTACCTCATATACAGTTCCATTTACAGTAATACGATAGTTTTTCATGAAATCCTCCCTGTTTTATCTGTTTTTCCACTGACTGCCCGATACTCTGCGAATGGAACGGACAATAAATCCATCTGCGGGAATCCCTTCCGCCGCAGCAACCGCAGCTGCTATCACAGCTGCCAGTTCCGGCTCATCCACCGCTTCCCTTTCTTCTTCCGTTTCTGAAATTGATTCCAAAACCGGTGAAGAGGATGGCGATGTCTGTCCCCCGGAAACTGATTTTACCGATTTTTTCCTGCTCCCCACCGATTCGATTACTGCCGTGATACGGGGCAGCAAAGCGATCAGAAAAGCAATAAAAATCAGGACAAGGAATACCGTTCCCATGCCAAGAACGGTGTTGGTCAGTGCTTTTACCAGTATTGTTGTGATCGTCATCTGAATGTACCTCTTTTGGTATAAAGCATTTCAAAAGCAGCAATAATATGTTTTCTTGTATTATAGGGTTCAATGACTGCATCCACATAGCCTCTGGAAGCAGCCGCCTTGACACCGGACTGAAGTTTTTCATATTCGTCGGCTTTCTCTCGGATCAGTTCCCTGGCATTTCTGCTTTCTCTGATTTCATCTGCATAGATGATCCTGGCCGCACTTTCTGCATTCATCATACCGATGGAGCTTTCCGGCCAGGCAAATACCAGATCTGCGCCGAGTGCTCTGCTGTTCATTACGGTATATGCACTTCCAAAAGCCTGTCCGATGATTACATTTACCATGGGAACGGAAGCGCTGCCATAGGCACGGGCCAGTTCCGCCATACATTTTGAAAGATTCATCTCCTGATGCTTATCTGCTTTCAGGCCATCTGTATTGGTCAGCGTCAGGACAGGGATATGGAACGCATCGCAGAAACGGATAAATTCTGCTGCTTTTCTGCAGCCAGCCGCGGATAATTTCTTATTAATGACCGTTTTTATACTTCCATCCTGATCAAATACAGCTGCCCGATTGGCAACGGCGCCTGCAGTGGCTCCATTCAGACGAAGAAATCCAACTGTCATCTCCGGCGCGTAGCCGGTTTTAATTTCCATAAAATGATTGTTATCTGCAATTGCAGTAAGTACCAGAGCCGCATCATCTGCTGCATCTTCCAGATTTTCACAGATACGGTTCAGATCATCCGCGCATTCTTCTACGGCCGTGTCCTCACAATTGGAAGGCAGCAGTTCGATCAGAGTACGGATCTGTTCCAGAATCTGTTCTTCTGTACCCGTTCCATCCACATTGCCGGCTTTACTTGCCTGAAATTCCGCAGTTGCGATTTCCTCTGCGTCCCGGCACAGCAACGTATTGGGGGAATTGACAAAAAGCTGTGCATGTTCCGATTCCATAAAGGTAAAATCGGTCAGGCCGGGTACGATGGACAGACCGCCGCCACAGGTACCGAAAATGCCGGTTATCTGGGGGATGACTCCGCCGGCCCTGACCTGACAGGCATAAATCCGGCCAAACGCATCCAGCGCATCGACCCCTTCCTGCAGCCTGAGTCCTGCACAGTCAATCATTCCGATAACCGGCGCACCTGTTTTCAAAGCAAGTTCATAAAGCTTTACGATTTTATCCGCATGCATTTCACCGATGGTACCACCAAGAATTTCCGCGTCCTGACTGTATACATATACCGGTTTGCAGTGGATCGTACCGTAGCCGGTAATGACTCCGTCGGATGGCGCCTTTTTAGCCTGCAGATTAAAAGAGGTGCTGCGTGCAGTGACATCCGCTCCGATTTCAACAAAACTCCCTTCGTCCAGCAGACCGGCAATGCGCGTGCTGGCTGACGAATTACTTTTCATATTCATTAATCTCCTTGTAATTTAGTATGCGGCAGTCCGCAGGGGGCCGGACTGCCGTAATTCAGCGAAACAGTCTTCTTCCAGAAGCATTTCCAGAAAAATCGCTGCAGCAAGAATATCCGCGCAGCCTCCCGCGCTGATATTTCGTCTGATATAGTCCTCATCCATACGTATCAGCTCTTCCATGGCATCTTCCGAGTAAGCGCCTCCCCGGCTCAGGAACTCTGCCGCTTCTTTTTTCACCTGCTGGAGGACAGATGGATTATGGCGTGAAAGGATATTGGAATCCTCCAGGCTGCTCATCAGCACCATCAGTGTCTGAAGCTTCACCCGGTTCCAGTCCCGTTTTTCGGCAATTCCTTCTCTGAGCACGGGAAGCGCCAGATTGATGATGGAAGGATAGCCCTGAATTGCTTCTCCCCGTATTCCCTGCGAACCGTACCGGTGCAGATTTTTTTCCCCGTTGCTGTGTGCTTCTCCCTGTCTGATATCGGCAAGCTCTTCTGTCAGAGTCGAAACGGTCATCTGTTTTTCCGTTAAAATCAGGCTGTCACAGGTAATCTCTGCGGATTCTCCTGCCAGCCGGCCTGCTGCTGCACAGAAAACGCCCAGGGTAAATATCAGACCTTTATGGGTATTCACACCACCTGTTGCCTGGTACATGGCTTTTTCCGCCAGAATTCCGACCGGGCGGATCCTCCGGAACAGCTCCTGCGGACTTCCCGCAGAACCGTATCCCAGAGCAGCCATGTGTACAAACCAGGGATAAAGTGCATCTGCACTCCGTTCAAAGGTTGTTACATCCATATCATGATGAGCACCGCAGGAGTACAGGTCTACCAGCCCCGGCTTGGGTGTGGTATATACCTCCTCAAGCAGGGCTTTCCATGCTTTCCTGCCAATTGATTCCGCCACGGGATTTTTTATAATGTATGCAGTATTAATCTGTGCGGTATGATACATGCTCATGGCGGACCTCCTTACGACTCATTTTCCGGTCTGTTCAGCAGACACCCGGAATTTACTCACCGGCATCCTGCTGAACAGATTTTTACACACGGTATATTCAATCAGATTTCTTCTGAAAATTCAAACGGTTTGATTTCCCGTACCACATCCATGATGGTTCCGTCTCTGCTTTCGATGATACCCACCACACGATCGCCAAACTGTACTTTTTCCGGCTCGCCGGCGATGGAATAGGCGATATCACGCAGCTCTTCGATGGTCTTAAAAGGCAGATCCACATCCTTCATGCATTCGATCAGATCCTGTCTTGCGGGATTGATGGCGATACCATAATCGGTGATAACAACATCCACACTTTCACCAGGCGTTGTAACAGTGGTCACATCGGTACAGATGGCCGGTGTTCTGCCCTGCAGAAGCGGTGCGATTACGATGGCACATTTGGCACCTGCTGCCGTATCGGGATGACCGCCCTGTGCGCCGGTAATCATGCCGTTGGAATCCACCACTACGTTGCAGTTGAAGTGCACATCCACTTCCAGTGCTGCCAGAATTACGAAATCCAGCTTGTTTACGACAGCTCCTTTATTGAAAGGATCCGCATATTCTCCTGCTGAAATCCGGAAATGCTTCATATCCTTTACGGATTCTACTGCATCCAGGTCAAAGTCCTGCGTATCCAGCAGACAGTCTACCTGACCGTTGATCAGCAGATCACACATGGGTTTGGTCAGGCCGCCCACACCGAATTTCATGCGGATATTCCGTTCCTTCATAATCTTTGCCAGAGAGATGGTGGAAGCAATGGAAGCACCGCCCACGCCTGTCTGATAGGAAAATCCATCTTTAAAATAGGGGGTATTGACAACAAACTGTGTACAGTAATCGGCCATCATCAGCTTTCTCATATCCGTGGTAGGCTTTGCTGCTCCGGTTGCAATCTTTTTCGGATCACCGATAGCATCCACTTCAACCACGTAATCCACTTTCGTCATGCTGATGTGGGCAGGGAAATTGGGGAAAGGAACCAGACAGTCGGTGATGGCAACCACCTTATCCGCATGATCTCCGTCTACCATGGCATAGGAAAGCACACCGCAGTCGCTCTTACCGCCGATACCCCGGCAGTTGCCGTATTCATCACAGGTGGGAGTGCCGACAAATGCGATATCAATCCTTGTTTCACCGGTTTCAATGGCACGCACACGGCCGCCGTGGGATCTCATGATGGCAAGACCTTTCAGTTTACCGTGGGAAATGGCCTCGCCAATCTTTCCGCGGACACCGGAAGACTGAATATTGGTAATGGTTCCGTCCTCAATATAAGGTACAATGGGATCATGAGCCTTGCCCAGAGAGCTGGCGCAGATAGTGATATCCTTGATTCCCATTTTATGTACTTCTTCCATCACCATATTTACAACAAAATCACCTTCACGGAAATGATGATGAAAGCTCAGTGTCATACCGTCTCTGATGCCGCATTTCACCAGCACGTCGTGGATGCTGTCCACCAGCTTGCTTCCGCCTGAATTGATGACACATTTTGTCTTCGGACCGTCTTTTTTATATTCATAACCGTCGTAATAATGATTTCCGTGAAATACTTCTTTTCCCGTCATTTCCAGAATTTCTTCCGGAATATCTCTTCCAACTGCATTAATCATTTTACAGATCCCCCTTATAAACCCCGGATGCCTTTGCAAGCTCAATGACTCTTCTGGCACCATCATAAAATGCAATATCGATCATTTTTCCGTCTACCGTAAACACTCCGATTCCCTGTGCTTTCTTGGAATCGATTTCGCGGACGATCTTTTCCGACAGGATAATTTCTTTTTCAGAAGGTGTAAAGATTTCATGCACCACCTTGATCTGTCTGGGATTGATAATGGATTTGCCGTCAAATCCCATAAGATGGATTGTTTCCACATCCTGACGGAAGCCTTCCATATTGTTCAGGTCCGTATAAACCGTATCAAAACACTGTACGCCGGCTGCGCGGGCTGCAATGACCAGATGCTGTCTTGCTCCCATCAGCTCAATACCTGTACCGGTAATATGAGTCTGAAGATCCTTGGTGTAATCACCGCCTGACAGTGCGATTCCGAACAGTCTTTCCGATGCTTCACAGATATCCAGGGCTTTCATCACACCTCTGGCCGATTCAATGGCTGCCATGATCAGGACACTTCCTTTGGGACGGCCGAATTCCCGTTCCGCATACTCGATCTCCCGTTCCACCATTTTCACATCATTGGGACATTCTGTTTTAGGAATACGGATGGCATCACAGCCGCCTGCCACGGAGCAGCGGATGTCCTCCTTCCAGTAAGGAGTATCCAGCGCATTGATGCGGACTACACGCTCACAGCCATGGTAATCAATACTCTTTAAGGCATGATACAGAGAAAAACGGGCTGCATCTTTCTGATTTTCCGCTACTGCGTCCTCCAGATCCAGCATGATGGAATCGGGTTTGTAAATATAGGGATCCTTGATCAGACCGGGTTTCTGGGCATTTAAAAACATCATGGTTCTTCTTAAACGTTTTTTATTGGGATTCATTATCGAATAGCACCTCCCCACGGAAGATTTTCAGTCTGTTCCAGAGAGCGGAATACAGCTCCCTCCACACGTGCTTTGATCGTACAATCAAGCGCACCTTTGTCTACTACAGAAATTCTTACATTATCAATTCCCAGATTGTTCAGCGTCTCGTAAACAACTCTGCGGATCTGATTGCCGTACTGATTCATAACGGAACTGTCCAGTGAAAAATCAATTTTTCCTTCTCCTGCTTCCACAGTTACCTGGCAGTCACTGGATTCCAGAGTACCTGCAATTGCCGGTTTTTTAATCTCCATAATACCCTCCATTATAAGACATTGATATATTTTCAGCGGCCCGGCCGGACAGGATAGCTCTGCATTCTGAGAGCCCTGCTGCCGGGCGGATGTATTGTTGCTATGCTTTAAATATAAACACGGAACCTTACAGCTATATGGCTGTTTTCCTTAATTTTTATTAAGATTCGCCGTTAAAATTTGATGACTCCGAATACCAGACCTGCAAACAGGCAGATGATGCTGACACCCCAGATCCACAGGAAACTTGATTTGATATGATCCTTGATCTCCACTCCTGCAAGACCGGTTCCCAGGAAGGTTGCCGGTACAACCGGGCTGATGAAAGTTGCGCAGTTTCTGCAGACAACCATGGCAATTGCAATATGCGCAGGATTTACACCGAATTCATTGCCGATACCGATCAGAACCGGAAGCAGACCGAAGAAGTAAGAGTCTGTGCAGAACATCAGGGTCAGCGGTACGGACAGCACACCGATGATCAGCGGCAGGAAATGTCCCATGGAATGAGGAATAAACTGTGCAAGCACATTGGCCATGTGCGTCATGATATCACTTTCTTCCAGAACACCGAGGAATACACCAGCTGCCAGAATGGTGGAAGCCATCATAAGAGCAGGACCGGAGTGAGATTTGATGATCTGATTCTGAAGCTTTGCACCGGGATAATTTACAAACAGAGCAATAGCAGATCCGATCATGAAAATGTAGTAGGAAGGCATGTCCAGAAAGATCAGGCAGACAATCACAATCAGAGTGAGCAGAATGTTGAAAACAAAGCGATTGGGTCTCGCCAGTTCATTTTCCTCCGTTTCCGGCTGATTTCCCAAAGCAGCTTCCACAACGCCTGCTGCAGCCGCCGCAGTACCTGCACCTCTCTTTTTTTCGATAGTTCCCCAGATAAATGCTGTAGCAAACGCGATGACAATTCCCACGATCTGCATGGGCAGGATCTGCTGCCATAATTCGTTGGGATCCACACCCAGAACAGTTGCCGATCTCATGGTAGGGCCTCCCCAGGGAAGCAGATTCATAACACCCATGGCAGTTACGCAGATCAGAAGCAGGGTCGTAGGCCGCATGTTCAGACGTTTGTAGACGGGAAGCATGGCAGGGATGGTGATGAGAAATGTGGATGCGCCGCCGCCGTCCAGATGGCTGATCATGGCAATCACACAGGTCATCAGTGCAACACCAACCACATTGTTTCCGACTTTTTTCATAAGGGCATTGATGATCCGGTCAAACATCCCCGCGTCGGTCATGATGCCGAAAAATAATACGGAGAAGATAAACAGAGCCGCTGTGGAATGAACCCCGGCAACACCTGAGCTGATGAATTCACCCATCTGCGCAATGGTGAAGGTTCCGGTTGCCACCAGAATGGCAGCGGTTACTGTGGATACTCCGATAAAGGCCAGCGCCGGAACTGTTACATTTTTTAACAGCAGCACGATGATCATAATAATCGTGGCAAATCCCAGCACCGCAAGCATTGTTTCGTTCATGATTGATTCCTCCAATTCGTTTTTTATCTTTTTGATGATGTCTTTATCATATCGGAGAAATCTTACAGCCTTCACCATTTGGTCTTACAGTTTATTAAGAAACAGCTTAAGAATTATTTATAAAAATAACAGCCCCGGCAGGTTCAGGCATACCTGGTATGCCTGAACCTGCCGGGGCTGTCATTCTGTTTATCTGTCTTTATCTGTCCTGTTCTGAAATACACTGCCGTACAGCAGCCAGGATTACTGTTTCCGAAACCGGTTTTTCCACATAGGCATCAATAATATGATGCTGCCTGGCATCTGCCACTTCCTTTGTCACACAATCCACCATAACCAGTTTGAGTACTCCCGGGTACTTTCCTTTAATCGACATGCAGAAATCAATGCCGTTGCTGTCCTGAAGGGTCTCATCAATCACAAGAACATCCACCTTCTCCTTCTTCAGCATACTTTTCAGGTCCTCCTGATTCATGCATGTCCGAATGGAAATATCCAGTTTTTCAAAATTTTTCCTCAGCAGTTCCAGAATCTTCGCATTGTCATCCGCCACCAGAATACGAACATCGCCTCCATTCTGCTCCGAAAATGTTTCCGGCAGTTCTTTCTGTTCCAGAACCGGCAGATAAATATGGAAAATACTTCCTTTTCCCATTTCACTTTCCGCACAGATATAGCCTTTATGAGAGACAATAATCTGTTCTGCCAGAGAAAGTCCCAGCCCGGTTCCTTCTCCTCCTGCCTTTGTGGTAAAAAACGGATCGAAAATCTTCCTCAGAGTATCCTGACTCATACCACATCCGTTGTCCTCAATGTCAATCTTTATATAACGGCTCCATGTATCGGGGATTTCAACAGTAATTTCGTCGTTCAGAGCCGAACGTTCCACACAGCAGGCACGAACCTGGATCACCCCTTCTTTTCTTCCGATGGCATGAATCGCATTGACACAGATATTCAGCAGAACCTGATTGATCTGCGTCGTATTGCCCAGAATACACTCATCCCCCAGCTGAATGGAACTGTCAAGAAGTACCTGGGGCGGCCGGACCGATTCCACCATCTTCAGTGCTCTGTTCAAAGTTTTTGCCATGGGAATGGTCTTGTAGACTGTTTCCACATTTTTACGGCTCAGCAGGGAAATCTGCCTGATCACATCCTTCGCTTTCTCCGAAGCTTCGTAAATCTCACGTGCCTCATCGTATTCCTCGGAATCTTCCGGAAGTTCCAGCATCAGAAGTTCTGCATACCCCATGATCGGTGTCAGGAAATTATTAAATTCGTGAGCGATTCCGCCTGTCATAGTTCCCATAATCTGCAGACGCTGCTGGTGGGCAATTGTTTCTTCACTGCGGTGTATCTCCTCCAGCGTCGTATTGAGTTCTTTCAGATAGTTGATTTCAACCGCTGCCTTTCTGCTGTCTACCAGCAGCTTGCCAACCCAGAAAGCCATCAGAACCGCCATAACGAGGATTCCCATGAAGATCAGCGCCATCCTCGCATATCCTTTCTGTATGGGTATGTACAGGTCATCATAATCGATCACTGCACTGATTACCCAGAAATCATCCCCCACATTTGACTGGGCATAGGCACTGATCTTCTTTACCTGCGGAAGTTCAGGATCGGTCCACCAGTAAGAGTAATAGATGGATATTCCTTCTCCTCCTTTAATCTGTTCATCCACCATCTGCTGCAGACTGGAATAATCAAGATCCGGATACATCTCTTTTCTTCCTTCTATCACTTTGATTCCCCACTGTTTCTTCTCCGGATGCATGAGGATCAGTCCGCTGGAATTTTTCACCATAACATATCCGTTTGTACCCAGATGAATATCTGAAATCAGTTTCCTGTAATAAGCCTCCGCATCGATTGCCAGACACAGATATTTGTCATCCTTTGTTTCCTTCCTGATGACAAAATATTTGTCACCTTCTTCATCTTCATATAACCAGATGCTCTTCCCCTTTTCTGCTTCGGATATGTACACCGGATGAAACAGTTTCATCCCTCTTGTACTTCTGATCATTTCCCCGTCCTGATTCTCCAGAAACAGATCGCATACAAAACTGCTTTGTGTGCAGATAAAATTTTCATAATAGATTTCCCTGTCCCCCTGTTCTTCGATCAGGCAGAGAAACTCCAGATTATCCTGATATTCCAGAAAGGAAATCTCCATATCCTTAGCCAGCGTTCTGGATATGATCAGAAGCTGCTCTTCCTGATTCTCCATCAGTGTATCTCTGTATTCCTTCCATACTTCAATGGCCAGAAACACCAGAACAATCATAACCGCTGCCGGTAAAACTGCCGTCACCAGCTGCTTCTTACAGTTTTTCCAGCTGTTTTGTTCCTGTTTTACATCCTTTTTCACCATAATTTTCCTCTGTAAATGATTCTCCTTTCCGTATTTCTGAGATTGACTTATTCTGACCATACTATTATAATAAACCTCAATGTGATTGATTTCGACAATCTCCTGCGGGCAGTTTTCAGTCATGCACAATGGATGCACTGCAGCTGCCGCCCGGAATTTACATTGGAGGACCCCTGTATGGCAGATAAAGTTTTAATCGTAGATGACGATCCGACTGTCTATAAACTGCTGGAAAAAGTTATGCACAGCAATGATCTTGAAACCACCGTCGCTACCTGCGGCATGGACGCACTGTCTGTTCTGAAGAAACAGACCTTTGATCTCATCATCATGGACATCATGCTGGGGGATATGGAGGGATTTGATGTAATCAAACGCCTGCGTGAGCAGGGAATCTCCACTCCTGTCATGATCGTCAGCGGCAGGAATGAAGATTATGATTCTCTTTACGGCCTTTCCCTGGGTGCAGATGATTATATCACCAAACCGTTTCGCCCTGTGGTACTTGGTGCCAAAGTCAAAGCCCTGATCCGGAGAAACAAAAATCTGGTTCTTGATCAGCCCAATATCCTGAAGGCAGGACCTTTTACCTATAACAGTTCCACCATGCGTTTTTATAAAAATGAAGAAGAACTGATCCTCTCTTCCAAAGAAAGTGCGCTTCTGCTTCTTTTCATGAAGCACCCTCAGCAGGTCTTCACGAAAGACATGATTTACGAACACGTCTGGGGAAACAGCGTTGCCGTAGATGACAATGCCATCATGGTATACATCAACCGTCTCCGCGGCAAGATCGAGGACAACCGGCAAAAGCCCTGCCATATCCTGACTGTCCGCGGTCTGGGATACCGTTTTGTACCATAATACCACAGATTTCGTCATAATAATATCTGTTTCGTCATACAATATCAGTTTCGTCATGACAGCAGAAAATCCTGCGCGGAAAGCAATGGCTGACCATGCAGGATTTTTTATATTTCCGCACTGTAATAATAAAAGATCAAACTTACAGAAAGCGGTTCTTTTTCTTAAAATCTGTTAAGAAAATCCATATGTCACGATTCCAAGCAGGGCGGCAGTACCGATTACCCGGGGTACGCTCCATTTTTTCACCTGAATCAGATAAAGCATGAAACCTCCGATCAGCAGGGCAGCCATGTCCGGTTTGTTTCCCGGAAAATAATTTTCCAGACTGAGGTTAATGATTACGCCCAGAATCAACGCGATACAAATGGGTTTAATCACGGACAGAATCTCTGCCAGAACCTCATTCCGGCGAAAATGATTGAAACACACCGCAGCTGCCAGAGTCAATGTATATGCCGGCATGAGTACTCCGGCCACTGCCGCCAGTGCTCCCGCAGTTCCGGCAGTCTGCATTCCCGCAAAAGTTGCGCAGTTGATTCCCAGCGGTCCCGGTGTCATTTCCGCAATGGCAATCAGATTGCTCAGATCTTCAGCAGTCATCCACCGGTGGCTTTCCATTTCTTCCAGAATCAGGGGAACCATGGACATTCCTCCAAAACTGGTAAATCCGATTTTCATAAATGACAAAAACAGCTGCCAGATTACCATATCTTTTTTCCTCCCCTCCATGCAAGAGCCAGAACAGCTCCCGCAGCAACCAACGTCATATTTCCCACATCTGAAAACAGATACAGCAGAAACGCTGCTGCACAGATCATACATCCTTTCTTTGTTTTAAAGACTTCCTTTCCCAGAGACAGTGCGGCACTTCCGATGATGGGAACGACCGCTGCCCGGATTCCGTGAAGCGCAGCATACATCCAATGATTGTCTTTAAGCACTGTATAAAATACCGTAACTATGGAAAGAATTGCCACCGCAGGAAATGTGATTCCGAGAACAGCGCAGAGACCGCCGGTCCATCCTCCAAATCGGTAACCGAACAGCATACTGATATTCGTAATCATGATTCCCGGGAGAGACCTGCCGACTGCCACCATATCCAGCAGTTCTTCTTTTGTCAGAATCTTTTTCCGGTCAACAAACTCCTGCTCCATCTGCGCCAGAATACTCCAGCCCCCTCCAAAAGTAAAACAGCCGATCCTGGCAAAGAACAGAAACAGCATCAGGCTGTTTTTCAGTTTCCCACTGGTTGTGTCAAGCTTTTTCCTCATGTTTCATCTCCTCATCTTCCATATTGTCTGTCGGAATATCTCCGTTTTTTTACATATCGGAATGGATCCGCTTTCCACAACTGTAGCATTTTCATTGACATTTGTATAATATATGTTTTATTATTAAAAACATAGTTTTAAACTATGATACAGATGTCAGATGAATCTGATACCACGATATAAAGATGTCGGAGCACAAAGGATCTGCCCCATGTACAAAAGGATTATTTCAGCAAAGGAGACCCCGGCCGATGAACTGGAACCAGTTACAGTACGTGATTACCATCACAGACGAAAAAAGCATCACAAAAGCAGCCAGAAAACTTTTCATCTCGCAGCCGTCACTTTCTCTCAGCATACAGTCTCTTGAGAAGGAAATCGGCACCGCTCTGTTTGAGCGCAGACACGGAGAGATTACACCGACCTATGCCGGAAGTCTTTTTTATGAATGGGCCGTTTCCACACTTCACTCTCAGCAGCAGCTTACTGCTAAGATGGATGATATTGCCAAAGAACGCCGCCATCTGATCCGTTTCGGAATCAGTCCTCACCGAAGCATTCTGCTGCTCCCCGAAATTGTGAAACAATTTTATCAGGATTTCCCCGACTGTGAGCTCCGGATTGAAGAAAGCCCCACCTTTCAGCTGAGAAAGCTGCTTGATAATAATGAGCTTGATTTTATGGTGGACATTCCCAATCCCGATACACTGAACTACAGGAATGATTTACTGGCGGAAGAGAAAATACTGCTTGCAGTTCCCTGCACCTATCTGGAAAAACACCCTGAAATCGTTCCCGTCGATTCCCCGGCTGAAGATAAAAACATCATACACCACACCCCGGCCGGAGAAGGAAGCCCCCTACCCCACGCCCTGTCCGGTGCAAAAACCATTACCCTGACAGACCTGTCTTCCTGCCCTTTTATCCTGCTTTCTCCCGATCATGTCATCGGTAAAATCAGCCGGAAAATCTGTGAATCAACTTCCTTCTATCCGGATATCCGTCTGACCTGCCGGAATCTGAACATGGCAATCTCTCTGGTTTCCAGCCAGCTGGGAGCAACCTTTGTACCGGAAATCTATGCAGGAAAGCATATATATGACTCGCAGGTCCGTTACTTTTTTATAAAAGACTATACCGAAACCCGGCAAATCTGTCTGGTCTACCGGAAAAATCTTTATCAGACAGCTCCCCTCCGCCGACTGCTCCAGCTGTTTCGCGATATGTTTCCCAAACTGTATGTATATGAAAAAAGCAGTCTGTCATAAGACCGTCTGATTCCATTTTAATATAATCATATTCCTGTTTTGCACTGTTTTTCTTTCCGCTGAAGCGGTATAATTGTTTTGTCAAATCCACTGCAGGCAACAGGGAAAATTCCTGTCCTGCCGTGATCATTAACCTGATGGAGGCTTTGTACCCATGAATACGGTTTTATCCACATTATACTTTGCTTTTAACGCAGTTGTCCC